>PLPU01000349.1:0-2718 GCA_003159975.1 Acidobacteriaceae bacterium | reverse complement strand
ACCATGCCGACGGCTTGCATCCAGGCGTAGACGATGACCGGGCCTACGAATTTGAAGCCGCGTTTCTTGAGGGCTTTCGAGATTTCTTCTGAGATGGGTGATTGAGTGGTGAGCTGGCCGGTGTTTTGGATGGGCTTTCCGCCGGCCATGGCCCAGACCCATTGGGAGAAGTCTTCGCCGGCGGTTTGCATGTCGAGGTAGATGCGCGCGCCCTGGATGGTGGCTTCGATCTTGGCGCGGGAGCGGACGATGCCGGGGTCCTGAAGTAGGCGGGCGATGTCGGTCTCGTTGAAGCGAGCAACTTTGGCGGGGTCGAAGTTCTCGAAGGCTTTGCGGAAGGCTTCACGCTTGCGCAGGATCACGATCCAGGCGAGGCCGGCCTGAAAGCCTTCGAGCATGAGGGTTTCCCAGAGGATGCGGCTGTCATAGATGGGAACGCCCCATTCTTCATCGTGGTAGGCGCGGTAGAGGGGGTCTTTGACGGCCCAGGAGCAGCGGGGTTTTTCTTTGGGTGGTGGCATGAGTTGCTCAAGAAAGATCATACCCGCCCATCCTAGCGGCAAAAACAAAGACGCCGCGAGGGTGGGGCACCGCTTCTACGTTCCCACCCATCGGGCGATAAAACTGCCCGATGGATGGGGCACAGTGTGCATTCGAATTTCCGCGAAGAACTTCAAAGGCGCTTGATGAAGGCTAAGGCCTCTTTGAGTTGGGGGAACTGGGCTTCTTCGTCTTTGAACGCGCGGGGGTGGACACAGCGGCGGACGCCTCGCATTTTGACGGGGTGCTTGAGGTGAAGCATCTCGTGGTAGAGCAGGTATTCGATGGCGTAGCGCGGGCTTGAGGGGCGGTCGAAGACTCGGCTGACGACGATGGTGTTATGGGCGGCGTCGTAATGGCCGAGAGAGCGCTTGGCCATGTGCTCGCTCCAGGTGAGCTCTGGACGTCCGAGAAGGCCTCCGAAGAAACGTGTGTTCAGCGAGTCGAAAACTTCTTCGAGATGGTAGAAGCGGCCTTCAGGGCCGGAGAAACGCTTGTTGCCACGCGCGCTCCGAACGAGTTCGGTTTGGCGGGTGACGGCGGCTGAGGAGGCGAAGCGCTTGTAGCGCAGGTTGTGGGTGGGGTCGATGGGCATTTTGTAGAGCTTGGCGAGCAGGATGTGCGCGATGGCGTGAAGCACGGACTCGGGCGCGCCTTCGAGCAGGTCGGAGAGGCTGACGTGAACCTGGCCTTCGCGGAGACGGATGGTGGTGTTGAGCGAGGTGAAACGGCGGAAACGGACCGCGATGGGGGGCATCGGCGCGCGGGGGCGCAGGGCGCGGTACTCTTCCTGGAAGATGGGAACGACGTCGGGGGACGGCACGGATACAGTTTACAGGGGCCAGTTGTCAGTTATTAGTTGTCAGTTTTAAGTTTTCAGTTTTAAGTTCTCTGTGATCAGTGAGCAGCGACAGTCGGAACGGGGCGATCTCGGGAGCATTTGTGAGCAGGCAGACACAGGGCACCAAGCGGCTGTGCTCTTGAAGCTGACAACTGACAACTTAAAACTGAAAACTTACCACTGACAACTCGCTTCACTTTGGTTCGGCGCGGTCCTGGCCTTTTTCGTCTTTGTGGAGGTTGAAGTATTCGGTCTGTTCGGCGAGCAGGCGCTTGGCCTGGCTGGCGAGATCCTCGCCGCTTTCGATGGCCTCTTTGCGGGCGAGGTCGAAGACCGGATCGCCGACCAGGGTGCGGATAATGCCTTGCCAACGCTCGGTGGATTCGGTGAGCGCCTTGAGAGATTTGCGGAGGTCGGCATGGCGGTCGGAGTAGACGTCGAGATTGTCGCCTAACTCGTCCATCAGTGCGGTGAAGTCCTGAAGTTCGTCGTCGAGGCGATGGCTGCGCAAGGGGGATTTGGCGCGCGTGGTGAGCCCTTTGATGACGTCGGCGTGCTCGTTGAGGTATTTGGTGTAGAGAGCGACTCGCTGGTCGGGGTTGATGCCGGCTTCGCGGATCTCTTCGATTTGGGCTTCGGTGAGGGGCTCGCGTT
The DNA here is from genome assembly GCA_003159975.1 of Acidobacteriaceae bacterium. Classification (GTDB taxonomy): domain Bacteria; phylum Acidobacteriota; class Terriglobia; order Terriglobales; family Acidobacteriaceae; genus Telmatobacter. The sequence goes on along the minus strand of PLPU01000349.1, from coordinate 683 downwards.
TTTCCTTTTGGGCGAACAGGGGCGTGACGAGAAAAGGCGCGACGAGCAAGGATACGAGAATAAGAAAACGACTGCGCATGGCGTCTTTATTGAAGCACAGGTTGTTGGGAGCAGGGAATAGGGACTGAGGGAATAGGGAATAGGGAATAGGGAATACCTCTACTTGTTGAAGACGTGCATCATGGCTTCGCTTTGGGCCTGGTTTACCTGGGCGAGGGTTTCCTGGACGAGGGGACGGTCTTCAAAGCTGCTGTCGTGGAGCATTTCAGTGAGGCGAAAGGCGGTGTGACGGAGGAGGATTTCGGCGTTTTTGAGGCGCTTGTCGTCGTCGGACATGGACAGGTGAATCTTGTGGGACAAGAGCTGGATTTTCCTGAGCATGGTGGTTGCCTTGTCCACGTCGCCGGCGGCGTAGTTGCGCAGGCTGAACTCGGTCATCTCATGGATCAACTGGGTGTAGAGGAAGCACTGGTCGCGGGGCTGGGCCTGTTCGGCCCGGATTTGGAGGGCGTCGATGCTCTGCTGGTCGGGAATCTTGTCATCGAAGCCAGAGGCGCAGGCGGGCACTGTAAACACGGTGATGAGTACGGCATTTGCCAACAAGATACTGGACCGCGACAGGGACCGCATGGGGACCTCCGCTGATGAGGCGCTAACCCTTGACCGTGACTATGGCGCATTCC
>PLPU01000522.1:0-8021 GCA_003159975.1 Acidobacteriaceae bacterium | reverse complement strand
ATAAACTGCATCCTTATACCTCCATCCGGTGATCGAATATATCGCGAGCGAGAGCGACCCCAGCAGTCGCAATGACCTCCAAGCAGCGGGGGCGCAAGCCCATTCCTCGAAATGCGCCATGAACTCGGCCCTGGCTATCCACGCCGGATTTCTCGAATGTGAAGATCTCTTGTGTTGTGAGTACATCTCCTTGCATGCCGGATAGCTCCGTAATGTTCGTGATGCATCGTCTGCCGTCGCTCAAGCGGCTTGCCTGGATGATCAGGTGGATTGCGTTGGAGATTTGTTGTTTGATGGCCTTCTCTGGCAGGTTTGTGGAGCCCATCAGCACCATGCTTTCCAGGCGCGTTATTGCATCGCGCGGGGAGTTCGCATGAATGGTGGCAAGCGATCCGTCGTGGCCAGTGTTCATGGCTTGTAGAAGGTCCAGAGCTTCTTCACCGCGCACCTCGCCCAAGACGATCCTGTCTGGGCGCATGCGCAGGGCGTTGACAACCAACTCGCGCTGCCTGATTTGCCCCCTTCCTTCGACATTGGCCGGACGGCATTCCAGCCGCACTACATGCTTCTGCTGTAGTTTCAGCTCAGCGGAATCTTCGACAGTGATGATGCGCTCTCGCGGACCTATGGAACGAGATAGGACGTTGAGCAGCGTGGTCTTTCCGGCGCCAGTTCCACCCGAAATAAGGCAACTGAGTTTGGCCTTGACCGCGGCCTTGAGGAACTCCAGCATTTCGGGAGTGATGCTTTTGCTCGCGACGAGATTCTCTGCCGTCAAGGGACGCACGCCAAACTTGCGAATGCTAATGATGGGGCCATCCAGGGCCAGAGGGGGAATGATTATATTGACGCGCGAACCGTTCGACAGACGCGCATCGACCATCGGGGAAGACTCATCGACGTGGCGGCCCACAGCAGAGACAATCCTGTCGATGATGTGCATGAGGTGTTCCCTGTTATAGAACCTGACGTCGGTTTCTTCGATGATCCCCTTGCGTTCGACATAGACCGTCGTATGAGTATTGACGAGAATATCGTCTACAGTTTCATCATCGATCAAGGGTTGCAGCGGGCCGTACCCGTAGACCTCCTGGAGAACCTGCTCCGCCAGTTGATCGCGCTCCACGCCACTGTAGGGCATGCGCCGCCGCGCGATTATATTGATGATGGCCTTGCGCATCTCCTCCTTGTCCTCGGGGCGCGCGTGAATGAGTCTCTCTGGATGCAATTGAGACAACAGCTCTTCGTGGATGGCCTGGGTGTCTCTCGCGGGAAAGTGCCGGATCTCCGCGACTGCGCTCGGGCTCACGTGTCGGGGAGGAGCCGAAAACTCGATTGGGACTTCGATGGTAGCGCTCGATTGACCAATCTCAGTTGGATCGTTTGGTGAAGGCATGATGGGCTACCTTTTTAGTCCAAAGAATGATCCCTTGCGGGGAGCTGGCACTGCCTCTTCATCTATGAGCCCAAGCACGGCGTTCAGGTTGTCATGGAACCCATGTACCTGTTGAGGAACCTGATGCCCGGCATTGATTGCGGCAGAGATCGGTTCCGAGAGATCGGGGAAGGTAGCGGCAAATGGGATGCCGGCTGAGTTCGCCATCATTTCTAGTGTCAGCGGACCGCGTCCAGCGCGGGTTATGATCAGCTTCTGCCGGTCCTGGTTTCGGCCCAGCATATCCAAATAGCGCGACACGTCGCGCATCGAGGCGATGTCGAGAGGAGAAACAATAAATACCTGGTCTGCACGTTGCGCTAATGCGGCGGTTTCCGGGAGCGCCGGGTCTGCGTCGAAGATTGTGAAGTCGCTTTCTGCACGCAGCAACGCCAGCACCCTGTCGATGACTTCAACGGTTGGTGGTTCCGGCCGAAAATGTTGCCGTCTCGTCGCATCCGAAAGCGAAGAGCAGTCATCGGGAGAGCACAAAACGGACAAGCCTGTGGAGTGTCGCACGAGCATGGTGTGCAATAGCGCGCCGTCGAGCCTGTGAATGTCTCCCACAATGGTTGAGAACGAGTAGCCGGAGTTTGTCAGATTCAGGTAAACCGCAACGTGCCCCAACTGGCGTTTGAGATCGACCAAGAGGATGTTCTTATTGGGCAGTCCGGCAAGCGCTAGCGAGGTATGAACTGCCAGCGTGGTGGCACCTGCACCTCCCCGAACACCGATGAAAGCGACCATGCGCCCGTTCCGGCTGGATTCATTTTCCATAGCCGTGACGCGACGCAGGACGTTACCAAGCGCGGAGTCGACCTGTGAGTCTGTCGCCGGCCATCGCAGGAACTCGCTGCACCCGGCGCGCATGGCCCGCAATAGTATGTCGTTATCGGAAGTGAGGGAAACCGCCACCGGCCATATCCGCGGTGTTGCATTAGCGCTCAATGCCTCTGCCGTTCTGATTCCTTGTTCAACATCGGTGAAGTCGATAAAGGCAATGCAGGGCGCATCCGGGGACAATTGCGAAAGGTCAATACGGCTGCCATTGGTGAGGTACTGACTGATCTTGCCTACACCTAGCCCCTGCGAACCAGCAACGCGTTCAAGCAGTGTCACCAACTCCGAGTTGGCGCGGACAGCAAGTAGCAGTGGACGATTGACCATCTCTATTTCTTTCCGTTGAGTGACTTGTCGAATGTACTGGTTTCCAAGAAGGGCCTTGCGGGTATGGGCGGAGTTGGCGCCGCATCCGGATTGGTGACCTCATCGACGATGTGGGGGGTTACGATGACGAGCAGCTCGGTCGTTGAACGTTGCGTGCTCTTCGAGTGAAAGAGCGCACCGATGATAGGAATCGATGCAATCCCGGGCATGTGCTCGAACTGATCGGTAAGGCGCCGGTCGAGCAATCCTGTCAGCGCGAAGGTTTGGCCGTCCCGCAGTTCAATGTCTGTTTCTGCGCTGCGCGAGCTGAGGGCAGGAATTGAATAGCCGGCGATTTCCACTTCGTTCGTATAGTCGAGAGCGGAAACCTCCGGTGCCACATGCAACCGTATGGTGCCGTCATCGAGGACTGTGGGCAGGAAAGTGAGGCTCACGCCGTAGGGTTTGAACTCGACTGATACGGCAACCTGTCCACTGACACCCCCTTCCACCATCGGGAACGGAAATTCACCTCCTGCCAGGAAGGTGCCTGTGTGGCCGGAGAGTGCAGTAATCGTCGGTTCTGCCAGGATCTGCAGAACTTGTTTTGACTCCATATCCTGAATGGCCGCGCCGAGGTTCAGGCTCTGGCTGTAAAGCAAGAGATTGAGAGGTGTGTTAACCGTTTCAGTTAGGGTGGAAATCGGGTTGCTGATGGTTGGGGCCTGAAACGCTTGATATTGGCCGGTTCCCGTCATGGCAACTGTGTTGCCCAGGGAAAGCAGGCTGAAGCCCAACTGGCCGGCTTTGGTGCGATCGACCTCCGCAAACTTCACCGCCAGGCGCACCTGGCGCAAGTGGGGTGGCGCAATGCGCAGAGAGTTGGCGATTGTCTTGCCGAAGCCGCCGGCAAGCTTGGATGCCAGTCCGAATTCTTCCTGGGAAGCGACATAACCGCGCAGGATGATGTTGTCCTGATCGGAGGAAACCAGAATTTTGTCCAATGGGAACTGGTTCTCGAAGGCTTCCTGTAGCCGAGCGACGTTCACATCGACGACGATGCTGTATGCGGTATTGGCTCCCTGCTCATCCCAAAACACGATTGTCGCCATGCCGGAAACCAAGCCGCTGACGACGACCTGGCGTGGGCTGGCCGCATAGGATTGAAGCACCATGGGATTGTCGACGTACACACGGGAAAGGGGTGTCGTTGTGTCGAAGAACAACGATTGACCTACCTTCACATGGAGTGTCTGGCCAACGCCGCCGGGGACAACGGGAACCGTCGAGGCCTCCATGCGAATAAGCGAATCCGGCGGCGCCTGTTGTGCAAAGCTGGCTGAGGCGGCCAGCGTCCCAATGAGAACAGGAAACAGGAAAGCTAGTGGTCGGTAAGTCACTTCAGGATTCCTCCCACGGGCGGAGGTGCAGGCGCATCCCCAACCGGAATGTTGTTGCGGAATGTCTGCGTAGATCTCCTCACTCCAAGAATGACTTCGAGATGCTGGAGATTGGGCTCGTCTGTCTTAGTGGCAAGACCCTTCGGCACAGTGGATCGGGATTCCGGTGCGGGCGGTCCGGCCAGATCTGAGAGATAGGTGGCCCGGTGCAAAGCGCTGCCATGGTCTGCGCCGTTGCGCAAAGCTAGATGGACGATCCCCTTCTGCTGNNTCGGGCACAATCTGTTTTCCGGTTGCCAGCACCCCAACATCTTCGAGCACGACAATCGTTCGATCACGATCAACGACTTGCTTAATCGGCTGCATCATAGGCCCAGCGGTCACAGCCTTAATGGTCATCAACACATCTACATGCGCTCCGGGGAAGAGAAACCCCCCGAAGTCCGCAACTTCGTCAGTCTGGATTGCGATTGCGCGCATCCCCTCGGGAATCTTCTGGGGAAGACCAAGGGAGGAATCCGCCGACGCCAATAGTTTCTCGGTTACTACCATGCCGCTGGCCAGGGGGAAGGAAGCAATGCGTCCCACTGCTTTATCCGGTGAGTTGAACGCGCCCTCCACCGGCAGAGTGCTGCTCCAATTGACCGTGGTGAGCATGTCGGGGCCCAAGCGCTCGCCCGCCGCAATGTCGCGGGTCGCGGCGACATAGTGCCACTCGCTGGAGGTCTTCGCCCCATCATTCGTTCCCGTCTGGATCTTCCGGTAAACAATGAAGACACACAACGTGGCAACGACCACAGATACGAGCACACCTATAAAAAGCTTGCGCATGTTGTTCATTTGAGCCCTCGGGTGATAACGAGCACGGCGATGCTGCCAAGCGCCACGGCAGTGCCGTAGGGCATTTTCAGGGCATCGGGGCCTTCCAAGGTCAGCACGGGATGCGGGGTAAGCCCTCCGTGAAAGTGGTGCAGCAGGATCATGAAGACATTGCCAAGCCGCCTGCCAACTTGGCGTTTCCAGATGATGATCCCCATGGCAATCACTCCGCCGGCAAGCGCGATGCAGGCCATCTCCATGAACACGTGCGGCATCGCCGCAAACGTGGCAATAGCTGTGATCAGCTTGACGTCACCACCGCCCATTGTGTGAAGACGGTAGAACATCGCCATAAAGAAGAAGGTGATGATGGCCGCCGCCATCGAGGAGACCAAGCCGCGCCACCCATCGAGAGCGCCGCGCAGGACGATGCCGCACACGGCAGAGGAGTACGAGAACCAGTTCGGGATGCGGCGCGAAGAGCGCAGGTCGAAGACTCCACCCGCTATCCCAACAACAGCTGCTGATGCAAGGCAAACGTCGTCCGGACGAATATCCATAGCAGCACTATGGAGAAACAAAAAACGAGGGGGAAGTCCTAGATGCAGAGAAAATGAAAAATATTTTGCTCTTTGCGGAAAGACGTTGTGAACTGGTCGCAGCAAGGCAGCCTTACGGCGAAGCCGGCTGCGCGTGAATCCGGCGCGGCAGTTAAGAGGCGCTGGACAATGTCGTCCCGACGTTGGTGAAAACGGCAGCAATGCCGTTTGCGACCGTCCGCGCGGAAGCGATCACACCCATGGCAAGCAGTGCCAGGATCATGGCATACTCGACCAAATCCTGGCCGGACTCGTCGGCAAATAGCTTGAGCAGGAACTGCTTCATGACGCCTCCTGGTTACACCACGGATGTCAGATTGGTGCCCACAGTCTTAAATGAGTTGGAAATATAATTCGACAACGATTTCATGGATGTTATTGAACCCAACGCGACCAGAGAGATCACAAGGGCGTACTCCACAAGGTCCTGGCCGCCTTCGTCGCAGTGAAGTTGTTTGAGTGTTCGAATCATTGCTCTGTCCTATCGCTCTCCGTTGTAAGCGTGAATATCGTGCGTAAGAAATTGCGTGGTTGGCAACTCTCGCGATCCATCTGGAAGAGAAGACCGTTGTTGAGTGTTCGGACAAGATTCTGCAATGGGAAATAGGCCGCGGCAGGTGAATGACGCGGCCGTTCCCGGTTGATGGGGGAAGCCACGGGTCGACCGTTTAGATCGACGAGACAAGGGTGGAGCCGACGGTAGTGAACGCGTTGGAGATGTAGTTGGACAACGTCTTCATGCCGGTGACGGAGCCCAGACCGATCAGAGCGGCCACGAGGGCATACTCCACAAGGTCCTGGCCGTTTTCATCGCGGTGAAGCGAGAGAAGCTCGGCCTTTACGGTGGGCAGGATAGCTTTCATTGAGGTATTACTCCTTGGAGGTGTCGGACAGGCGTGATGGTCCCGCTCCGCACCTGTAGGCTATGTGGCTGCAATTTGAGACGCAAGGTTAAGTGAGAAGTATTTTAAGGATTTTTCCATGGGTACCGGGATTGGGAGGGGAGCAAGCAAAGGAAGCTGGAGCAAGCATGCCTCTTGCATTCTCGTGTTGAGCACCACAACGCCGAGCGCGAACCGTTGCCGAGGTTTGCGATCACGAACGCGGCGCGTGCTGTGCGGCCGTGATGCTGGGCGCACCAGGGCTACGCTCTTATGCTGCGGAGCGTAGGGCGCTGCCTAATAAACAATGTTGCCCGTTGCTGTGCCTTTGATAGTAGACGGAACGAACGGCAGGTGAACGTAGGGCGTGTACGGCGTTGTGATCATCACCGTTACCGGGCTTTCAGGATTGTTGTTTCCCGCGGCCCAGGTGCTTTGCACCGCAAGGCTTGTCATGTTGTGACCGGTCGATTTGGCCACTTGTGCTACCACTCCGGTAACGTTGGCTCCAGCTGCATCCGGGCAGATGCTGTTGATGCTGCCTCCCGGGCCGCTGCAGTTGGGGGCGTCGGTCCCATGCGTCATGGCATACTCTACCCCCTGGCGTGCCGCGTATTGCAATACCGCCGTTGTGTAGCAGTACATGCACATCTCAAACACCCAGAGCAGCATGGGAATGACGACAAGCATTGCTACCGCGGTCTCAATTAAAGTGGACCCTCGATTGTCGTGGAATGCACTTCGGAAGATTCGACGCATTGAGGAGGCTCCCTTGCTAGTTCAGTTGGCGCATGTACACGCTGCGCCCGTAGATGGTGGTGGGCAGGGTCAACGATAGTTTTCCGAATAGCTTGAACGCGATCGGCGGGTTCATGGCTGCGCTCACCTTGACTGCATTGATCGTGAAGTAGGCTGATTCTGGATCGGCATTGAAGGCAGGCGCATTGGAGTAGGAATTTCCCGCGCATGACGACGAGTTCGCCCAGGAACTACCGCTGATCGCGGCGCTCGCCGCATAGGCGCTCCAGTTTGTGCTGGAGAGCCCTATCCATCCATTGACCTCGTTTGCGGCAATGCTGCAGGCCGCACTGACAGCTGGCAATGAATTGCTTGCTGTCGCTTGCTGGCCCTGGGCAGCATAAACTGCTGCCTGGCGGCTCGCTGAGGTAATACCGGCGCCTACATAGGCTACAAATGCGAAATTGGCGGCCATGGACAGCATCAGCACGAGCACCATGCTTAAGATGGCTGTCTCGATCAATGCCTGCCCGCTGGCATCCCGAAAGAGTGGAACCGCAACTCCAGCACGTTTGAGTTGGACTGAGCCTTTCATCACGATCTCCTATCCTGTTCTCATCTTGTTCCGCACTTGCTGCGACGATTATTCGATCCAGAACTAATTGTTCTGGAAGTTCGTGACATGAAGGACCGTAGCGGAGGTAGGGATCGAGTATGTCGTGTAGAAGCCTATGCCGGCTCCGTCAAAGTCGGGACATTGAGTATCGTCTTCTATGCAGTAATCAGCCCACTCAGCCGAGGCGGTTCCGTAAATCCAGATTTGATCCGTGTTGGTAACTGCGCAGGTGAATTTAACTTGAGAATCACCTTGGTCCACGAAGACAGGGAACGGGTAACCGCCGCTCCACTTATACGTTATGTTGGGAGTACCAAAGTTGCCATTGATAGCCGTCCAGGTCGATCCGCTGTTGCAGCTATAGTAGATGGAAGCAGATGGACCTAT
>PLPU01000063.1:0-3504 GCA_003159975.1 Acidobacteriaceae bacterium | reverse complement strand
GCCCGCTTAGCATGGCTTCTTCCGCCGCTCTTCTGCATTTGGATCAATCTCCACGGGAGCTGGGTGATTGGTATCGGCCTGCTTGTGCTGTATATCCTGTGCGGGGCGTTCGGCTTCTCAATGGGAGTCTTTGAACAAACGGCGCGCTCGTCGAAGGATCAGAAGCGGCTTGTCTCTGTGCTCTTTGCGAGCCTGATGGCACTCCTGCTCAATCCATACGGCTGGCGGCTGATCTGGAACCCCTTCGACATGATGTTGAACCAAAAGCTCAACATTGCCAACGCCGAGGAGTGGCAGCCGCTGCATCTGGACTGGTTTGTGGGCAAAGCGGCATTGGCGGCGATTCTCCTGATGGTTCTTGCCAATTTCCTCCGCGGGCGGAAGTGGAAACTCTATGAGATCGTCTTCATCGTCTTCGCCTGGTATGCGGCCTTCGACCATGTCCGGTTTGCGTTTCTTGCGGCCGTCATCATAACTCCCTTCCTGACCGCGGACATGGTTCGAGGCTTCTGCGCCCATGCGAACGCCAAAACTATTCCAGTGATGAACGCGTTGGCGGGGGTCTGTGCTTTATGGATGATGGTGCACATCATTCCTTCAGATGCCGAGTTGCAGAACGATGTGGCAAGGCTGTTTCCACGTCAAACGATCGCTTCCCTTGACCCATCCTGGCGCACGTTCAATTCCGCGAACTTGGGCGGGGTTATGGCCTTTGAGTCCAAAAGCAGTTATATCGATTCCCGGCTGGACACTTTCGAGCATCACGGTGTGTTGAAAGACTACCTCGAAGCCATGCGGATTCAGCAGCCGCTGGAAGTGCTGGACCGCTACGGGATCGACCATGTCCTCTTCCCCGAGCACACGCCCCTCGCCTACCTGCTCGAGCGCATGCCCGGGTGGCGGGTGGAGAAGCGAGAGGGAGAGGGAAGCGATTTCTACGTATTGTTGGAGAGGATTCGGAACTTGCAGGCGCCCGGGCGGAAGTAGTGCCAGCGATTGGGTTGGGCGTGGGGCTCCTGAGCCGCCACGCCCGCGTGTAACAGAGCACCTTTGCGGCTTTAGGGAGGGTTGCACCGCATGTCTGATCGATCTCCCTCAGCTTACCGGCTCCAATAATCCCAGATCGTTGTTCCGTACGTTCCCCACACGGTCGCTGACCGGCCAAGCACACATGTACTGGGCCCGATAGGCCCTCTTTGAAATCCACCCCATGAAGCTGCCAGACACTACTTCGTTTACGAGGACTATTCCCACAAGGCTTAGTCTCGATGCGAACGAAGGCGCGCACTTTTGCAAAAAACCGCTTGACTATAAGTTATCACTTATATAAGCTACTTCAAATGGATGATCTTGACGCAAAATTTGCGGCCCTTGCTGACCCGACGCGTCGGGCAATCCTGGCACGGCTCTCGCAGGGCGAGGCCACGGTCAATGAGTTGGTGGATCCGTTCGAGATGTCGCAACCGGCGATTTCGCAACATCTCAAGGTGCTTGAAGGCGCGGGGCTGATCGTTAGCCGAGTGGATGGCGCAAAGCGCCCTCGACGTCTCGCAGCCGCCGGCATCGAGGCGATGGATCAATGGCTCGCAATGCTGCGCACCGCCCTGGAGAAAAACTACGACCGGTTGGACGAAGTTCTGGCCGGTATCAACCAGAACAAGAATGGAGAAATTCGATGAGCAAAATGACTCTGAAGACGGAAGGTGATACGCACGTGATTGTGACAAGGCACTTTGCCGCATCACCGGAGGCGGTGTATCACGCACACACTGATCCGGAGTTGATCAAGAAATGGCTGCTTGGTCCAGAAGGTTGGAGCATGCCTGTTTGCATCAGCGAAGCCCGGCCTGGAGGAAAAATCCGCTATGAGTGGACGAATGGCAAAGGCGGCGGATTCCATCTGACCGGGGAGTATCTCGAACTGAACCCTTGCAGCAGAATTGTCCACGTCGAGCGAATGCACCTACCCGATCCAACACCGGACAATCACGTCGAGACCACGTTCGATCGAGACGGTGAAGGAACGTCCTTGACGATTCGGATGACGCTGCCCGACGAGCAGACGCGAGCAAACATGCTTGCATCAGGCATGGAGCGCGGAATGGAAGCCAGCTACCTGCGTCTGGAAGAAATGATCTAGGACGTACTACCGGGATCGGTCAGAGGAAGTGGGCAGCAAGGCCTGGAACTGAATCTCAGTTGGCAAAGCGTATACCCGAGGAGAAGACTCTGTGACGAACTCAGCAACCGCAAAGGCGCCGTCAACTATTTCGACCAACGCAGCATGGTTGGCGATTGGTGCAATACTGACATATCAGGCCCTGCTCGGCGCGTTGATATTTCTCCGGCCGGACTTGGAACCATCGTGGCACTCCATCAGTGAATGGGCCATCGGTCCTCGTGGATGGATCATGTCGGGCGCATTCCTCGTCTCATCGGTGAGCTACGGGTCCCTTTTCGTGATGCTGAAGACCCAACTTCGAAAGCCGATGGGGCGGCTCGGCGTTGGAATACTCCTGATCTGTGCGATCGGCGCTGCCGGGGCGGGCTTCTTTACAACGGATTCCATGCCTTTTCATCCCCCTCTATCGACGAGAGGCACCCTTCACATTCTCTGTGGAACCTGCCAATTGGTGCTGTTTCCCTTTGCGGCCCTGTTCATTAGCCTTGCTCTTGCCCGCGCAAATCAAATATGGGCAACGGAGCGCAAACCTTTGCTTTGGGCGGCATGGTTGCCCTTGTTCGGGTTCGCCTGCTTTGCGGTCTACACGAGCCTGTTTGTGGTGCCTATGGGTCCGCATGCCTATGGACCCGGGGTCAACATTGGATGGCCTCCTCGGTTTGCATTCTTCACTTACATGCTTTGGATCGTCATCGTGGGATCGCTGGCAATCAGGTGCGGTCGTCAGCCTTCTGCGGAAACCCATTCATGGAATGAACAAAGGGACTGCCTTCCATGCGCAAAGGAGCTATCGTGACTACAATGAGCAAACTCGATTTCCAATCCGTCGAAGAGTATATCTCCTCCAAGCCCGACGCCGAGGCAGCTAAGCTCGAACTTGTGCGAAGTACGATTCGCAAGGCGCTGCCAAAGGCTGAAGAAGTGATCTCGTACAAAATGCCTGCATACAAGCTGCATGGCGAGGTCATCCTCTATTTCGCAGGTTGGAAGCGGCACTATTCGCTGTATCCTGCCGGCCCACACCTGATNNGGCAGCGGATCGCAGGAAGATGGATGCAATTACAAAAGGAAGAGCGAGACTCGCGCTGCCAACCAAATAGGTATTGAAAAGTCGGCCAGTGTTCGCCGATCTGTCTGCGCAAGATCCTCGGTTGGGGCAGCAATTGTGAGCCTTTCGCAGTCCGGCTGGCCTTTGCATCTCACCATTCAGCCGGTACCCCCATGTTGATGCAGTATCTGCGAAGACCTTGCCGGTCGGGGACTCCCAGCCGCCGGTATAAGCGGCTCAAGATGTTCTTGATGGTTTGTTCGCTGGTGCGAAT
>PLPU01000002.1:12025-12432 GCA_003159975.1 Acidobacteriaceae bacterium | reverse complement strand
AGGGCGCGGGAGAGCAGACCGCCTTCATGGCGGGCGAAGATCCGCGATGCGCCCAGGCCGGGAATGACTTCTGTTGACGCCGCCGCATTCTCCTCCTCCGCTTGCGGAGAGCGGTAGTCAGGAGGCAGTCTGCGCAGAAGGGTTGGCTTGATTGGCGACGGCATGACCAGTAAATTGCTGTCGCTGGAGGCGGCGATGGACTGGATCTCGGTCTCGGCGGGCTGGCGATTGGCTTTCCACTCGTCGAAGTGGACGCGAATTTCAGGTTCCAACGCAGGCCAGGCGGTTTTCAGCAGGCCTTTCGAGGGCTCGACCAGCGCAATGCTCCCGTCCTTTTCCTCCTTGTAGGCTGGCCGTGCGAACAGGTGAAGCTCGTCCCGCGCGCGCGTGGCCGCGACGTAGAGGAT
>PLPU01000002.1:2201-11966 GCA_003159975.1 Acidobacteriaceae bacterium | reverse complement strand
GGAAGCGCGGTCAGCTTACCCAATGCTGCATCGAGTGCCGGGCCGAGCAGATCCTGCTCGCCGCCGGGCAGCCGGTCGAGGCAGCTCCAGAGCAGGTCGAGGTTTGCGCGTGCCGAGTCATCGATGCAACCGGAGCCGCCCAGCCGCAGCCAAACCTGCTGAAGCCAGGTTCCCAGCGACGAGGCCGGCTGATTTGCCCGGAGCGTTGGAACGGACCGCAGAGCATCCAGGACGCGTCCGGCAGCCGCGCGGCTCTCTGCGCCGAGCAGCGGGAGGCGTTCGGCGAGCAATTCCGAAACGGGCCGGGCAAGCAGGATGGGATCGTCGGCGCTGGCGAGCAGATGCAGGTCGTCGAGCGCCAGGCCGCACCAGGGTGCGCGCAGAACTCCCAGCCAGGCCGCCCGGTCGTATGGATTGAGTAGCGCGCGAGCCAGTGCCAGGGCGTCCAGGATCTCGGGGCGAGTGGAGAGCTGTTCGAGCTCAATGGCGCGGAAGGGGATTGCCGCTTCGCGAAGCGCCAGGGCGATGGCCGCCAGCGACTTTTTGGCGCGGGCAAGGACGGCGATGCGGTACTTCTGACCGCACGCTTTAGCCTGTTCCACACGAGACCTGTGGCTTTGGATCAGCGCAACGATCTCCCGCGCCTGGGCGTTGCGGGCGGCTTCTTTTTCAAGAAAGGCGGTGGGGTCAGCTGCTTTGCCGCGTGCTGTTTGCGGCTCAAAGTTCAGGTGCAACTTGAGGGTTGACTCGGTGACTGGCTCCAACCTGAGTGAGGCCTCATTGGAAATCTCTCTTGCAGGCTCAGCCCGAGTAAAAACTACATTGCTGCCATCACTTACGGCAAATACCTCATCAAAAACATCGTTTATCTGCCGCAACAGAGCGGGCGCGGTTCTGAAGTTCGCGCTGAGGGGAACAAAGTCGAACGGGAGCGATTCGTTGGACGGGATTTCGAGGCCGATTTCCTTTACCCGTGTGAAGAGCTCAACATCTGCGTCGCGGAAGAAGTAGATGGATTGCATAGGGTCGCCGACGGCGAAGCAGGTGCGGCCGGTTTGGTCTGGCCAGGCGCCGATGAGGGCGGCGAGAAGCTGGTGCTGGCGGCGGCTGGTGTCTTGAAACTCGTCGACCAGCAGGTGGCGAATGCCGTCGCCGAGGGCAAAGGCGGTTTCGGAAGGCAGGCCGTCGTCGCCTTTGAGTGCGCGCTCGGCGATCTGTGCGACTTCAATGAAGTCCACCCGCGCAGCCTCGGCGAAGACGACCTGGAGTTGGGCGGCGGCGTGGCCGAGGAGGGTGAAGCAGGCCTTGACGATCTGCCAGTCGTCCTCGGCGTAGTGAAGCGGGGGCAGGCTGCGGACGGCGGCGAGGGCGGATTCCAGGCCGGGAACGGCGTCGAGGTCGGCAATCAGTTTCAGAATTCTCGCCTTTTCGGTTTTGTAATCGGCGGGAAAACCGAGGCGCTTGTCCACTTGTTTGCGGAAAGTGTGACCACCGGTGAGGAGCAGATTGGCCAGGGAGTTGCAGGCCTGGAGAGCTTCTTCAATCTCTTCGGCTGAATTGAACGCGCCGCGGGGGAACTCGGCCAGCTCCGCGAGTGGGCGGTGCTGGTCACCGGACGGCTGTTCACAGGCGAAGCGGGCCAGTTCGAGCGCTTCTTCGCGCGCGCCAGGGACGTGGTCGAGGAGCTGGCTGAGCTGTGAGAGGCCTTCGCGGATCGCGTTGGCGAACGGCCGTTCGAGACGCTCCCGCAAGGTGTCCCAATCCGGTTCGCGGTCGAGGACGAAGCCGTGCATCCAGCGGTCGCGGGTGCTGAGCATCTCCACAAGCTGGGCTTCGAGCTCCTGCCAATTGTTGTCGCGCCAAAGGAGCAGGGCCTCGATGGCTGCGGTGAGATCCGGTTTGGCCGAGTCGAGCTGTTGCAGTGTCTGGCGGGCGGCGCGGCGGTAAAGCTCGTCGGACTGTTCGGCGATGGCCAGTCCGCCGCCGAGGCCGGAGAGCAGCGGCTGACGGAGGGCCAGTTCACGGCAGAACGAGTCGATGGTTGAGATGCGAAGCTGGCTGGGCAGGTCGAGGAGTTTCCAGCCGCCGGAGATCGAGCGGTCAAGGACGCGGCGGGCGAGCGGGATGGGGTCGGCGGCCCGGAGCGCGTCGAGGACGCGGTTGCGCATCTCAGCGGCGGCGGCGATGGTAAAGGTGATGGCGACTACCTGGCCTGGGTCGTCCACCTCGGCCAGCAGGGTGAGAAACCGCTCGGTCAGCAGGGTGGTTTTGCCGGAGCCGGCCGGGGCTTGAACGAGGATGGAGCGGGTGGGGTCGAGGGCGCGTTCGCGCTGGGATTGATCGGGAAGGGCAGATTTACTCATCGACCGCCTCCCCGTCTTCGGATTCGTCTTCATCGCCCAGGGCAAGGTGGCTCTCCTGGGCTTGGCTCTCCTGGATGCGGCAGAGGGTTTGCAGGCCGCAGCGCTCGCAGGTTTTGGGATAGTCGCGTGGGTCGACTTCGGCTCGGCCGGCGAGGAAGTCGCGGGCGAGCTGCTCGATGGTGTTGCGCCAGTCGATCAGGTCTTCAGCGGAAAGGGGGTTCTTTACCAGAGCGGTCGTTTTGCCGAGGCCGGAAAGAAGAGTGGACGCCGGATCGAAGACCCGGCCGGCAAACGACTGATCGCCGGGACGGACCTTGGCGAAGACGAGGCCGCCGAGCGGTTCCTTTTCGCGTTCGAGGGCNNCCGGACTTGTAGTCGATGACCAGCAGCGATCCGTCGCAGAGCCGGTCGATGCGGTCGAGGCGGAGCTTGAGGAGGAGCCCTTCGAGCGAGATGGTGCGGCTAGCTTCGGTTTCGGCGACCTCGAAGGAGACGCGGGTAGCCTCGTAACCCAGCCACTCGGTGATTAGTGTGGTGAGGCGCTGGGCTTCTAATTCGAGGTAACGCCGGGGCATTCTGTAGCGAATCTCGGGCGAAAGTTCTTGTTGAAGAACGCGCTGAACATGATTGACAACAAAAGATTTGCCGTCGCTTAAATTCTGCAAATCATGCAGCGAGCGGATGCCGTCCGGAAGGCCGGCCCAGATGGAGTGAAGAACTTCGTGGAGCAGGTTTCCGCGTTGCGCAGGGGTCAGTCCGGCTTCGGCGGGATTCCAGCTCTGTGCACCGAGGCGGGCGGTGGCGAAGGCTTTGAAGGGACATTGCGACTGGTAAGTCAGGACGCTTGCCCCACCCTGAACCTGGCCGGGCGGGAACGGGATGCGGCTGAAGTCTTGAAAGGTAGCGGCGAGCGGCGGCGGGCTGGGCGGCGTGGTCAGCTCGGGCGGAAGCGGTTGCGGCGGCCCGGCGAACTGGGCAATCAGGCGCGACGGACGGGATTCCACGGCTTCGTTCTGACGGGCATAGCTGAAGTTGACTTGGCGCGCCGAGGCCAGCAGGCGAATGGTGATGGATTGAGCCAAATCCCAGTCGAGCTGGGGGGTGGCGTGGGGCATGGCGGCTTGGCGCTGGACCTCGGGCGGCAGGAGGGGATGGGTTGAGCCGCTGGCGGGCCAGGCTTCCTCAGTGGCGCCGAGGAACCAGACGGCGTCGGCGGTGAGGCCTGCGGACTCGGCCGGACCGGCGATTTGGATGGGCGCGTCGCGGGATTCGGGGGCGAAGAGAGTCTCGTCGAGGGTATGGGCGAGGATGGAGAGGAAATCCGGCCAGGCAACGCGGCGGCCGTCGAAGCCCAGCGAACCCGCGGAGTCGACTGTCTGCTGCCAGCGGCGGAAGGCCTGGTGTTCGGCGCTTTGGAGCGGGTTGGAGTTGGCAAATTGGAGGGACTCGAGCAGATGTGAGACCAGTTCGGCCCAGTCGAGCGGGGATTGCGGGCGGCGCGCGAGGTCTGCGAGGCGGCGCTGAGCTGCGGTAAAGCGGCTCAACCAGGTTGTTACGACGGGGTTGGAATCTTCGCCGCCGAATTTTTGGAGCTCGCTGGCAAAGGCTCTCAGGGTCCACTGAGGCTGCTCCTGGCCTCGGCGGCGAATCTGACGCATGGTTGCCTGCAGCGCGGACGACTCAGGACCGGTGGCGGCGTAGCCGGTGGAGAAGAGCCAGTCGAGTTCGTGCTCGGCGAGCGGGGCGGTCAGCCAGCGGAGAAGCAGGTGCGCCGCTTTGGGCAGAGCGACCTGGCTAAGCGGGACGCCGAGCGAGAACTCGAAGCGCGGGGCAGGCGAGGGGCTGGGAATCCCATGCAGGAAGGCGCGTTCGATTTCGCCGCGCCGCTTGCTTGTGTCCTGTGTGACGACGAGGAGGCGTGTTTGGGGGTTGGCGGCAAGCTGTTGGCCGCACCAGAGAGCGCAGGCGGCTAGTTCGGACTGGGCATTTGGGGCTTCGTAGAAGGTTACGGATTGGGCCGGGTCGCCGGGAACGGCCTCGTGCCAGTCGCCCCAGGCGTCGAAAAGGGCGCGCTGGATGGGGAGAATGCGGTCAAATCCGGCCAGAAGCAGCGGCGGACGCGACGAAGGCTCGGATTCGAGCAGCGGAATCAGCTCGAGCGGCAGGCGAGCGGGGCTGAGCAGGCTACCGGCGGAGCAGGCTTCGTCAACGGCATTGAGCCAGTCGCTGAAGGCTGCCGCATCCTGCTGCCAGGCGGTTCGTGCCGTTCTCGATAGAAGTCGAGGTGCGTAGACGGCCAGCAGCTCGTGAGCTTCCACGGCCAGGGCGGCGAGGCGGTGGCGCGGGCCTTCGAGCAAGGCGGCTGTGTGCTGGCCGGAGCCGGCTATTTCAGCCCAGATTGCCTGCTCCTGCACGGGGTTGAGCAGCAGGCGCGGGTCTTCAAGGGCGCGTTCTTCCCATGCGGCGCGGACAAAGCTGTTCCAGTCCTGAATATTGGGCGCGGGCCACGCCAGGAGTCCCTCAGCGCGGCGGCCGCGGTGGAAGGCGGCGGCAAGGGCGCGGGCGGCACGGTCGCTGGCGGTGACCAGCAGCCCGCCGCCGTGCAGCCACGCGTCGATGCCTTTTTCCGATGGGCCCATTCCAGCGTTATACGCCGCCGGGCTGGGGGTGTGCTATGCATGGGTACTGCGGATACCCCCCCATCCCCCCCGGTGTGTTTGGAGCAAGTTGCCTGTTTTCAATGGGCTGGACGGAGGGTTCTACCGTAAGTACCTTTGTTTTCAGGAACGTGGAAGCCAAGTTCCTGAAAACGTGGAACTTATGCAGTCTGGTGTGCGCAATCGAGCCGGAAACGACGCTGCGGATCCTCTGAGAGAACGCACCTCTTAATGACATGTTAGCGCATTCAGGGAAATAATCGGCATATGGACTTGCAGCGGAAGGCACTGATGATAAAGGGGATACATTGAGCGCCGGAAAATGTTTGCTTGACAAGTTGGTGGGGCAACTGGGTTCCGGGTCGGCGGCCTTGCGGAGCTTCCCGTTTCCTTGCCCCTGGGGCGTTTTTCGGGATTGATCGAGATTTGGGCTCTGGCCTGTTGAGATCGGTGGAATCCCCGGTCCCCAGGTGCGAGGGACCGGGGGCACCCTCATCTGTGTTTTAGAAGCCTGGAAGGACCGGGGCCACCCGCCGTTTTTCAGCACTAACGAGAGAGCTTCTATGGATTGCCGAAGCCATGCTCGAAAACAACTTCTACCTAATTGAATTGTTCGTACCCATTTAGAAAACAACCGCCCTCGGATTTCATGTAACTATGAACACGTGCCATCTCGTCAATTATTGATCGTCGAGCAATATATCGCGGCCATGCGCACCGCGCGCTCCTTCGGCGCGCACACCGCGGAGACCACCTTCTACACTCCGCTCTCAAACCTCATCAACACCGTAGGCGAAGCTCTCAAGCCTCGCGTCGTCTTTGTCGCACATCCCGGCAGCCGCGACGGAAATCTCCCCGACGGTGGCCTCTTTCCAGTTACCAATCGGCGTCAGACTGAGCCCTTGCCCAACCAGCGACCCGAGCGCGGAGCCGTCGAAATCAAACCGCCGGGCGAAAGCCTCGCTACGCTCGCCCAATCAGAGCAGGTCCGCCGCTATCTGCGTGAATACGGTCTCTGCCTCATTACCAACTACCACCAGTTCCAGCTCGTCGAGCTTCGCCAGGGCCGTCCCTCCGTCATGGAGAGCTACGATCTCACCCGCACCGCCGACGACCTCTGGAACCTTCCCATCGCCGCCCTCGCCAAACGCCACGCTGAAACACTCCCCGACTTCCTCGCCCGCGTCCTCACACGGAAGGTCCCGCTCGAAAAGCCAAAGGACATCGCGGAACTCCTCGCCTCCTACGCCCGCGAAGCACGCGAACGCGCCGCCGAGCACCCAGTGGTGGCCTTCGCTGGCGTCAAGTCCGCCCTGCAGGAATCCCTCGGCATCACCTTCGAGGGAGAAAAGGGTGAGCACTTCTTCCGCTCTACACTCATCCAGACACTCTTTTACGGCATCTTCTCCGCATGGATTCTATGGCGTCGTTCACCCGATTATTCCGCCCACAACGGCAACTTCAACTGGCGTCTCTCCGCCGAATATCTCCGCGTCGCCGTCCTCCGCACTCTCTTCCACGCCGTCGCCGAACCCGGAGCGCTCAACTCTGTCCAGATCACCGAAGTCCTCGACCACGCCACCGACGCACTCAACCGCGTCCAGCGCGACTTCTTCACCACCTTCCGTGAAGAAGATGCTGTCCAATACTTCTACGAGCCATTCCTTGAAGCCTTCGATCCCGAGCTGCGTAAAGAGCTCGGCGTCTGGTATACCCCGCGCGAAATCGTCCGCTACATGGTCGAACGTGTAGATCACCTCCTGCGCACGGGGCTTCATGAACCTCTCGGCCTCGCCAGCCCCAACGTGCAGGTGCTCGATCCGTGCTGCGGCACCGGAGCTTACCTTGTAGAAGTCCTCCACCGCATCGAGCGCACCCTGCGTGCCCAGGCTGGCGACGACGACGCCCTCATCGGTGCCGACCTCCGCCGCGCCGCCACCACGCGCATTTTCGGCTTTGAGATCATGCCCGCGCCCTTCGTCATCGCGCACCTTCAGATCGCTCAACTTCTTGAAGACGCCCGCGCCTCCCTAGCCGCCACGCAGCGCGCACAGGTCTTCCTCACCAACGCCCTCACCGGCTGGGTGCCCGCTCGTCATCCTCAATCCACCTTCGGCTTTCCAGCGTTCACCGCCGAGCGCGACGCCGCCGAAGCTGTCAAGCAAGCTGACACCATCCTCGTCATCCTCGGCAATCCGCCCTACAACGGCTACGCAGGTATTGCGAAAATCGAAGAAGAACGCGGACTCACCACTGCCTACGCTTCAGCCGTCGCAAACTTCCCGGAGCCGCAAGGCCAGGGTCTTAACGACCTTTACATTCGCTTTTTTCGCATCGCAGAGCGTCGCATAGCCCAGAATCGGGAACGGCGCGGGATCGTCTCGTTTATATCGAATTACTCATGGCTCGACGGACTCTCGTACCCGGTAATGCGGCGGCACCTGCTCAATGCGTTCAACCATTTGTATATTGATAACCTGCATGGGGATCGTCGCATCAGCGAGTACGCGCCGGATGGCAGAACAAGTGAGACCGTCTTCGCCATGCAAGGAACGAGCGTCGGGATCAAGGTCGGAACGGCAATAGCGACCCTAGTCAAAATCGGCGGAGCCGTTGCAAACGCCGCAATTTCTTATCGGGATTTCGAAGACGCGCGCGCCTCTGAGCGACGAATGCACCTTCTCGCAAGTGCTCATGACGAAACAAGCTACGGCGGCCTCGTACCAAACCCGATTCTCGGGCTGCCATTCAAACCACGCGTAGTCGAGGTGGATTACCTCGCATGGCCGCGCCTCCCTGAATTGTTCCCAGCGTCATTCCCCGGCATCAAGACAAGCCGGGATTCGCTTCTGATAGACACCGACCGGGAGCGCCTCGCGGCCCGCATGCGTCTTTACATGAATCCTCAGGTCGGCGACGCGGAGATCGCCCGGCTCCTACCAGCCGCCATGCAAGCCAGCGCGCGCTTCAACCCGCAATTGACCCGCGTTGCTCTCCTGCAGAAGGGATTCAGGGAATGGCAGATTCTGCGCTACTGCTATCGCCCCTTCGACCTCCGCTGGTTGTATTGGGATCCAGAGACGAAGCTATTGGACGAAAAGCGCGAAGACTACGCGGCGCAAATGATCGGGGTCACAATCTGGCTCGAGGCGCGGCAACGTGATTCCGGCGATTCGTTCTCGCGCGGGGCTGTGACGAGAAGCGTCGCGGATAACAACGGCAATGGGCTGTCCAGCTTCTTCCCGCTTGTTGTCATTGATGAACGAGCAAGAATTGCGGGGCTGCTCCCGACAGAGCTCAACCTGAGTAACTTAGCGGAAGCGTATATTTCCCAAATCAATCAAGCGAGGCAGAGTTCCACAGAGGCCGGACGAGCAAGGCTCGCGCAAGAGCCGCCAACAATCGACTTTGCCATCATCGGGCACGAAGTCTTCTTTCACGCCCTTTCTACCATGCACACCCCGCGCTACCGCACAGAAAACTCCGGCGCACTTCTCGGCGACTGGCCGCGCATTCCCCTCCCCGCCACCGCCGATCTCCTCACCCACTCCGCCACCCTTGGCCGCCGACTCGCCGAACTCCTCGACCCCGAGTCCGACCTCCAACTCGCCCCCGAGTGGAGCTTCCTCGCCCGTCTCTCCCTTCCCGCCGAGCTCCCTGAAGGCACGCCCGACCGCGACCAGCGTAACGCCGCGCGCTTTGCCATCACAGCCGGCTGGGGTGGCCGCGGACAAGGGGAAACCGTGATGCCCCGCCGCGGCAAGGCCCCCGAACGCGATTGGACTCCATCGGAACTCGCCCGCATCGCAACCCTTGCCGCCACGCAGAGCCTCACCCTCGACGACGCCCTCACTCTCCTCGGTCCGCGCTGCATCGACGTCTACCTCAACGGTGATGCGTTCTGGGCCGCAGTCCCCACCAGCGTCTGGGATTACACCCTCGGTGGCTATCAGGTTCTCAAGAAGTGGCTCAGCTACCGGGAAGAGCCGCTCCTCGGCCGCCCCCTCAATGAAGACGAAGCCCGCTACTTTTCCCAGGTCGTCCGCCGCATCACTGCCATTCTCCTCCTCGGGCCAGCGCTTGACGCCAGCTACGGTGCAATCTTTCCCACCGCCTCTGGACTACCTGGTCAGTAAGGGCAAGTCGGCTTTGTCGGATGGTACTGCGGAGGCATTGGCGCACTTGCGGGCTGCTTACCGGCGAACCGGGAGCCGCTGTTACGACCGGCGTTCGGTTTGGGTCTGCGGAGGCGGTAGTAAACTGAGTTGTGATTCGCCGAATCCTTACATTCTCATTGCTCGTTGTGGTTGTGCTGGCCGGGTGCCACTCGGNNGCCAAAACTTCAAGGTGTACAAGCTGCGCGGGAAGGTGGTTTCGACCGACGCGGCCAAGGGCGAGGTGACGCTGAACCATGAGGCGATTCCGGGCTTCATGGACGCGATGACCATGCCCTACAAACTGAAGGATGCGAACATTCTGAGCGAACTGCATCCGGGCGACGTGATCACCGCCGACATTCTGGTTTCGCAGGACGCGGATGCCGATGTGCTGCTTGACCATATTGTCGTGGTCGCGCAGGGAAGGCCGGATTACCGGCCCACGGTTGTCTATCATGTGCCGGCGCCGGGCGATGCGGTGCCTGATTTCAGACTGAAGAATCAGGATGGGCGGGCGATTCATGTTGGGCAGTTCAAGGGCCATGCGCTGCTGGTGACGTTCATTTACACGCGCTGCCCGCTGCCGGA
>PLPU01000002.1:207-2109 GCA_003159975.1 Acidobacteriaceae bacterium | reverse complement strand
GGAGATGGCGAAGTGGTTCGATGTGGGCATGTCGAACGCTGCGGATGGGACGATTACACACACTTTGTCGACGACGCTGATTGGGCGCGATGGCAAGGTGGTGAAGTTCTACCCAGGGAACGAGTGGACGGCCAACGATGTGCTCGGGGATCTTAAAGGCAGCTCTTAGCTGTCAGCTATTAGCTTTCGGGCATTGCGTGGGGCCCGCACGGGGTTGGCTGGTCCGGAATTGATTCACCGCGTCACTCCAGGACGCGAAGGTCGTTCTTGGCTGCTTCCACGGGTTTCGCTTTGCTTCACCCGTGGCTATTGTCATTTCGTCCCTCCGGAACGACCGCCCGGTGTCATCTTTGTGTATGGCAACAAAGGGAACTGCCGCATCTCGCAAACTGTTATCCTGAAGCGACAAGAAGGGAGGTATCGCATGGCAAAAGTGACACTGGTTTTTGCGCTTCTTCTGGCGGTTTTGGGATTGGCTGGGTACCTGGGGACGGGGAGTCTGCATCCCACGGCGCTGATTCCGACGTGGATTGGGCTGGCGCTGGGCTTGTTTGGGTTTCTGGCTATCAGCCCCAACGAGGGCCATCGCAAGCTTTTCATGCACGTCAACGTGACGATTGCGCTGCTGGCCTGGATCGGGACGTGCGTCGAGATTACTCGCAGCACGATAGCCGCCCATGCTTTGGGCAAGTCGCCGGACCCGATCGCGATGTACTCAAAGCAGGCGCTGGCTTTGATTTTGATTATTTACGTTCTCCTTTGCATCCGTTCATTCGTCGCCGCGCGGCGTTCGGGGAAGGTTTAACCGATGGGCACGATGCGGCATGGGATGGGCGGAATGGGCGGATCGCGCGCCGAGCGGTCGCCACGGGCCGGCGGGGCGCGCGGTGGGACAGATCTGCCCAAAAAGAAGCCGGACCTGAAGAAACTGTGGCCGCAGATCTGGTCGTTGATGGCTCCGCGCAAGGGGTTGCTGGTGGCCGGGATGGCGTTGATGGTGGTCAACCGCGTGGCTGGGCTGGTGCTGCCCTTCATGTCAAAGCCGCTGCTGGACAAGGTGCTCTCGACGGACCATCCGCATCCCGAGTTGTTGCCGAAAATTATCGCAATCGTCTTCGGGGCGATGGTGGTGTCGGCCATTACTTCGTTTTCGCTGACGCAACTGCTGTCAAAGGCTGGGCAGCGGCTGATTGCCGAGATGCGCATGCAGGTGCAGCGGCATGTGGGGCTGCTTTCCGTTTCCTACTACGACTCCAACCGGACAGGGACTCTTGTTGCCCGCATCATGACGGACGTGGAAGGCGTGCGCAACCTGGTGGGCACGGGGCTGGTCGATTTTGTAGGCGGAATGCTGACTGCTGCGCTGGCCTTCTTTTACCTGCTGCATCGCAGCGTGACTGTGACGCTGACGGTGTTCGCCGTGGTGGCTGCGTTCGTGTTCATTTTGCAGTATGCCTTCAGGGTGATTCGCCCCATCTTCCGCGAACGGGCCAAGATCAATGCGGAAGTGACTGGGCGGCTGACCGAGTCGCTGGGCGGCGTGCGAGTGATCAAGGGGTATCACGCGGAAGAGCGCGAGGCGAGCGTGTTTGCGGCGGGTGTCGACCGGCTGCTGACCAACGTGATGAAGTCGCTGACCATGACCAGCGTGCTGGGGTCGGCTTCAACGACGGTGCTGGGGCTGGTGTCGGCGCTGGTGATGTGGCTGGGCGGGCATAGCGTGCTCAATCACACCTGGACCGTCGGCGACTACTTTGCCTACAACATGTTTCTCGCATTCATGATTGCGCCGGTCTTCCAGATTGTGAACATTGGCACGCAGTTGACGGAAGCGTTTGCGGGGCTCGACAGGACCAACGAGATCATGAGCGAGCCCGAAGAAAACCAGAGTCCGGGGCGCAC
>PLPU01000002.1:0-179 GCA_003159975.1 Acidobacteriaceae bacterium | reverse complement strand
AAGTCGACGATGATCAGCCTGCTGTGCGCGTTTCATACGCCCACCAAGGGACGCGTAGTGGTGGACGATGTGGACATTGCGCACGTGGACCTGAACACGTACCGCTCGCAATTGGGGGTGGTGCTGCAGGAGTCGTTTCTGTTCGATGGAACCATTCGCGAGAACATCCTGTTTTCAAA
>PLPU01000361.1:0-12818 GCA_003159975.1 Acidobacteriaceae bacterium | reverse complement strand
GCCGGGCCTTTGGTTGAGGCAGAGATGCGCCGCAATCCATTGGCAAAGGCGCCCAGGCTTCGGCCCGCGCAAGAAGGCAGCAATGCCCGCTTGCGCAGCGCGGTCGCACTGGTGATGAATGAGAACTCGCTCTGACGAGAAGCAGTGACGAGAAACAGTGACGAAAAACAGTGAACCAGTGAAGAAGTGAATCCTTCCGATCAATGACCCACATCAGCGGATGTGACGGCCGGAGGTCCATGCCGCTTGGTGCGTAGATTATCGATGGCGTAATCGACGAATCTGGGCTCGAAATGGGATGGCTGCGCCATGAAACGACAGGTGGCCACCACCTGATCGACGATGAACTTCGGTTGGTATTTGGCCAACTCCAGTTCCTTTTCCACGGTCACCTTGTGCACGATGTGATTGAAGGTCTCATCGGGAAGGTCCAGGCCCTGGCGTTCGCACTCTTTCTGCATAATGATCTTGTATATCTCGACCGATGGTCCTCCGACCTCGATCTTGTAGGGCAGGCGGCGCAGAAACGCGGGGTCCATCAGGTCTTCGGGCTCAAGGTTGGTGGAGAAGATGACCAGTTCCTCGAAAGGCACCGTGAAGCTCTTGCCGGTATGCAGTTTGAGGTAGTCATAGCGGTTCTCGAGAGGCACGATCCAGCGGTTCAGCAGGGCCTTTGGCGATACGAGTTGACGGCCGAAGTCGTCGATCATGAAGCAACCGCCCAGGGCCTTCACATGGAGGGGAGCCTCGTAGTAATTGGCCGTGGCGTCATAACGCAGATCGAGCATATCCAGGGTCAATTCACCGCCGGTGATGACAAAGGGCCGCCGGCAAGGAACCCAGCGCGCATCATATTCCTCGCGGCGGACAAAAGAGAGCATGCCGTCGTCCTTGGGAAGCTCAGGCGCCTGGATTTGGGTATGCAGGCTGGGGTCGAAGAGGCGCATGATCTGGCCTTCGACATAGACTGCGTAGGGCACATAAATCACGTCAGTGAATACGTTGGCAAAGCTGAGCGCGACGGAGGTTTTGCCATTGCCAGGCGGGCCATAGAGCAGGATGGCGCGGCCGGAGTTCAAGGCCGGCCCGACGCTTTCAATGATGTTGCCTTCGACAACGAGTTCACCAACGCCTGTGCGGATACGCTCGTAGGTGATGGTTTCGTTGGTGATCTTCTGCAGGCGGACCTGGTTGGAGAATTCGGCCAGTGTTACCGGAGCGGGACCGGTATAGCGCACCTGTTCAAGGGCGTCGAGCGTCCAACGCCGGCCCGCATCGGTAAACGTGAATTTCATGTCGGCCATGTTCTCGGAATCCCGTGTTCCGAGATTTTGGAGCAGCTTGCGGTCGACCCCCATCTGCACCAGTTCAAGCACGAGGGTGTAAGGGAGCTTAATGCCTTCGACGAACTGGCGGACCGATTCGAGGTGGTCTACATAGATCATCCTCATCAGCAAACTCAGCAGGGCGATGGAGTCGATGCCGATCGACCCCAGGTCTGCAGGCTCGCGGGGCATGCGGTGGATAAAAGAGTGCAGGGTGGCCTTGGAGATGGCGCCAATCTCGACCAGAAGGTCACCCAGACGGCCACCCGTCTCCGCCTGAATTTCAAGTGCTTTTGCTATTTGTGCGTCGGTAATCAGTTTCGCTTCGAGCAGCAGATCGCCCAATCTCATTCGCTCTTTGATGACGCCCTCCGGGGAGAACCAAGTTGAGAATTAACACAACTCCCTGTGCCCTGTTGTTGGACCTGCAGAAAAGGGAGATGCTGGCATCGTATCAAGTTCCTGCAAGATGTCGCCAAATGTTTTTTTCTTGCGGAATCCTGGCGGTACCTGGAAGGCTCGATGGCCGACGGTTGGCCTTGTGGTCTCCCACCCATCGACCACCCACCCGGCTATGAAGACCTGTCGCTGGAGACTCCGGGACGCTCGATGGATGGACTCCCGGCTGCCGGAATTGCTCGGCGAGCGAGAGATTCACAGCATCTCAGGAATTGCGCTGATTGACAGACGAGCGGAGTTGGAGGAACATTAAGCGAAGAAAAGGCGAATATGTCTCTCGCTATGACCTCCTCTTCTGCCCTTCGCATCCAGATCGAGCACGCTCTCGAACGCCGGTTTCCGTCGGCGTTGACGCCGGTTCCGCGAACGATTCGCGAGACCGCAACTACCGGGATTGCCGCGGTGGACGCGCTGCTGGACGGCGGGTTGCCGGTGGGGGCGATCAGCGAAGTGGTGGGGCAGAAATCCTCGGGGCGGACGAGCCTGGCGCTTTCTTTTCTTGCACATAGAACGCTGGAGGGCCAGGTTGCGGCCTGGGTGGATGCCGGGGACGCCTTCGATCCGGAGTCGGCAGCGGCTAATGGCGTGAGCCTGCGGCAACTGCTTTGGGTGCGTTGCAGGAGTGCGAGTGCGGCGGCAAAGAGCAGGCCCTGGACGCGGCTCGATCAGGCGATCCGCTCCACCGATCTGCTGCTGCAGGCGGGCGGGTTTGCGGCGATTGTGCTGGACATAGGCGACACGGCGCCGGAGCACGCGAGCCGGATTCCGCTGGCTACGTGGTTCCGCTTTCGCCAGGCGGCAGACCGCGCGCGGTGCTGCCTGGTGGTGCTGGGGGAGAGAGCGTATGCGCAATCGAGCGCGGCGCTGGTGGTGGAATGCGTGCCGCGGCAGGGGATGACGGCGGGAGAGACGGTACTGACCGGATTCAGTTTTGAGGTGCGGCGGGAACGACAGCGGCAGTTGAGCAATGTGCAGGGAATACGGAAGCCGCCGGCTTCAATGTGGTCGGCGACGTGCAGGTGGGCGCAGGAGGAACGCGCATGAGCGAGCAACTCTACCTGTGTGTGCATGCGGCGGAGTTTCCGGCGCAGGCGCTGCTGCGCTTGCGCCCGGAGATGCAGTCGCAGCCGGTTGCCGTGCTGGAAGGACGCGCGCCGCTGGAGGCGATCTGCGCTCTCAATCGGCATGCGGAGCGCAGAGGCGTGGTGTGCGGCATGACGCGACTGGAGGCGGAAGCGATTGCCGGGCTTCGGCTGCTGTCGCGATCGACGGAAAGCGAGGCAGCGGCACGCGCGGTGGTGCGGGAGTGCGCTGCGTATTATTCTCCGCGCATCGAGGCGGCGAGCTATGGAACCGCGTGTTCTTACGTGCTGGATATTGCTGGGACTGGAAGGCTGTTTGGGCCGCCGGAGAGGTTGGCGGAAAGGTTGCGGGCTGCGCTGGCTACAGCGGGGTTTCGCGTGTCGATTGCGGTCAGCGCCAACTTTCATACCGCACGGTTGAAGGCAGCGAACTCACGCGGCGTAACCGTGATTCCTGAAGGCGAGGAAGCAGCGCAACTGGGCAAACTTCCGCTGGCGGCGCTCGCGCTTGGGCCGGATCAGGCCGAGACCTTTGCGGTGTGGGGGATTCGCACGCTGGGGGAGTTGGCGGCGCTGCCGGAGACGGACCTGATTACGCGGCTGGGCCAACATGCCAGCATGTGGAGAGCATTGGCGCGCGGCGACCAGGCGCATACGTTTCAGCCCATTGAACCGGAGTTTGCACTGGAGGAGTTCTGCGAGTTTGAGACGCCGGTGGAAGAGATGGAGTCGCTGCTGTTTGTGGGCGCGCGCATGATCGATTGCCTGGTGGCGCGAGCCGCGTCGCGGGCGTTGTCTCTGGCGTCACTCACTTTGCAGATGAAGCTTGCAGAGGGACGTACGCACAGCGGAACGATTCGGCCGGCGCTGGCTTCGGCGGATCGGAAGTTTCTATTGAAGCTGCTGCAACTGGAGTTTGCGGCGCATCCACCGCAGGCAGCCGTGCATTCATTCAACCTGAGCGCGGAGGCTGGGCAATCGAGCACGGTGCAGTTGGGGCTGTTTACTCCGCAGACTCCGGAGCCTTCGCGGCTGGACGTAACCATAGCGCGGCTCAAGGCGATTACCGGCGAAGATCGCGTTGGCTCGCCGGTGCTGGAAGACTCGAATAGGCCGGGCAGTTTTCGCATGGGCCAGTTTGTTGTTTCGACAAATGCCAGCACGGCGAAGACCGATGGGCCGCAGATGGCGCTGCGACGGATGCGGCCGCCTGTGCCGGTGTCGGTGGTGATGCAGGGCGACAGGCCGCGGAAATTTCGCGATGCGGAGCGGAGTTTTGAGATTACAGCGGCGTATGGTCCGTGGCGAACGAGCGGGTGCTGGTGGTCGACGGACGGGTGGGATGCGGACGAGTGGGACGTGCTGGCTACAACGCGCCAGGAAACATCGATCGCGTGCCTGCTGATGCTGGATCACGCGCGGAATGCGTGGCAGCTTGTGGCTTTCTATGACTGAGCACCCCAGCGACGAAGACCTGTCGCCGGGGACCCCGCCGACCCACACCAGCGACGGCGATTATGTCGAGCTGCACGCGGCCAGCGCATTCAGTTTTCTTGCCGGGGCTTCGCAGCCGGAGACGTTGATTGAGCGTGCGGCGGAATTGGGCATGCGGGCCATGGCACTGGCCGATCGTAATGGCGTGTATGGCGTGGCGCGCTTTCATACTGCCGCGCAGAAGTGCGACGTGAGAGCGCATATCGGCGCGGAGATTGNNACGCGCTTCAAGATGCGCGAAGCAACGAAGACCGAAGGCGCGGCAACGCTCGACGATCTCGAAGAGTTCTCTGATGGGATGATCTGTTTGACCGGAGGCGATGAAGGGCCACTGGCCGCGGCGCTTGCGCAAGGCAGACAGGCGCATACGGTTATTGACCGGCTGACTGCGATCTACGGGCATCGCAATCTTTATATCGAACTGCAGCGGCACAGGCAGAGGGACGAAGAGGCTCGCAACCAGGCACTGCTGGGGCTGGCCGCAACGTGTCGCCTGCCGGTGATTGCGACGAGTGGAGTCCGCTACGCGACGGAGAAGGACCGCGAGCTTCTGGATGTACTGACCAGCATTCGGCACCACACGCCACTCGACCAGGCAGGGAGGCTGCTGGCGCTCAATGCTGCGAGGACTCTGAGGCCTGCACGCGAGATGGCGGCGCTGTTTCATGACATACCGGAGGCGATTGCGAACACAGGCATCGTGAGCAGCCGGCTCGAATTCACGCTCGACAATCTCGGCTACGAATTTCCGCATTACCCGGTTCCGGATGGCGAGACGATGGACAGCTTCTTAATGAAGCGCGTGGAGGAGGGCGTGCGCAAGCGGTATGGATCGTCGGCCAAGCGGGCGCTGCTCGAAAAGGCGCGCGCGCAGGTGGATCATGAACTCAAACTAATCGCGAAGCTTGGGTTTGCCGGATATTTTCTGATTGTCTGGGACATTATTCTCTACTGTCAGCGCAATGGAATTCTGGTGCAGGGACGTGGATCGGCTGCGAATTCCGCTGTATGTTATGCACTTGAAATCACGGCGGTGGATCCGGTGGGGATGGAACTGCTGTTTGAGCGATTTCTGAATGAGAATCGCGGGGAGTGGCCGGACATCGATCTCGATCTGCCTTCCGGCGATCAACGCGAGCAGGTGATTCAGTATGTGTATGAACGCTACGGCTCGCTGGGTGCGGCGATGACGGCCAACGTGATCACGTATCGCGGGCGCTCGGCGGCACGCGAGGTGGGCAAGGCGTTGAGCTTTGAGGACGATCAACTGGCGCGGCTGTCGAGCCTTGTTGGGCATTGGGAGTGGCGCGGGGAAAACGACACGATGGCGCATCACTTTGGACAGGCGGGCTTCGATGTCAGACATCCGCGCATTGCCCGCTATCTCGATCTGTGCCTGCGCATGCAGGATTTGCCGCGTCACCTTGGGCAGCATTCCGGCGGCATGGTGATTTGCGCGGGGATGCTCAATGGGGTGGTACCTATTGAGCGCGCGTCGATGCCGGGGCGCACCGTGATTCAGTGGGATAAGGAAGATTGCGCGGACATGGGGCTGATCAAAGTGGACCTGCTGGGGCTGGGCATGATGGCTGCGATTAAAGACTCGATCGAGCTGATCCCGCGTCACTACGGCAAGGATGTGGACCTTGCTGCGCTGCCAGAGGATCCGCTGGTCTACGAGACGCTTTGCAAGGCGGATACGGTGGGCATGTTCCAGGTGGAGAGCCGCGCGCAGATGGCGTCGATTCCGCACAACGCGCCGGTGCGCTTCTACGACCTGGTGGTGCAGGTGGCGATCATACGACCTGGGCCCATCGTGGGCAAAATGATGCATCCATACATGCGGCGGCGGCAGGGCAAGGAGGAAATCAGCTATCCGCACCCATCGCTGGAGCCGGTGCTCAAACGGACCCTCGGAGTTCCGCTGTTTCAGGAACAGTTGCTGCGCATGGCGATGACGGTGGCGAGTTTCAGCGGCGCGGAGGCGGAAGAGCTGCGGCGGGCAGTGGGCATGCGGCGATCGATGCAGCGCATGAAGGATCTGGAGGGCAGGCTGCGCGCGGGGATGACGCGCAACGGCATCGGGCCGGATGCGCAGGACAATATTGTGCAGGGCATTTCTTCGTTTGCTATGTATGGGTTTCCGGAGAGCCATGCGGCCAGCTTTGCGCTGATTGCGTATGCTTCTGCGTATTTGAAGGTTCACTACCTCGCGGCCTTTACCTGCGGCCTCTTGAACAATCAGCCGATGGGATTTTATTCGCCGGCGGTGTTGATCAAGGATGCGCAGCGGCACGGGTTGCGCGTGCGGCCGCTCGATGTGCAGCGGTCGGAAGCTGTGTGTACGCTGGAGGCGGAGGCGGATGGATCGCTTTCGCTCCGGATCGGTTTCAACTACGCGAAGGGGTTGAAGCAGGCGTCCGCGGAGAAGATTTTGAGCGCACGCAGCAAGACAGGAATGTATGCATCGGTCGATGACCTGGCGCGGCGAGTGCCGGAGCTGAATCGCAAGGAACTTGTTCTACTAGCCGGCATTGGCGCGCTGAACTCGCTTGGCGAAGTGGAGCATCGGCGCGATGCGCTGTGGCAGGTGGAACAGGCTGGCAGGCCCGTTGGTCCGTTACTGCGAAACGCGAGTCTGTCTGAGTCCAGCTCGCACGGCACGCCGTTGCAGAAGATGACGACGGACGAGCGGCTGGCTGCAGACTATGGAGGCACCGGGCTGACGACTGGCCCACACCCCATGGCGTATCACCGCGCGGCGCTGCGGCAACAGGGCATCCTCTCCGCGCAGGAGCTTGAGCAACTGGGCAGGAATCAGCGCGTGTGCGTTGCCGGATGCGTGATTGCACGGCAGCGGCCAGGGACGGCGAAGGGATTTGTCTTTCTCTCGCTCGAAGACGAAACCGGAATTGCCAACATCATTCTTGCGCCCGATGTGTTTGAACAGAATCGAATGACGGTGACGCGCAACCGCTTTTTGCGGATCGAAGGACCGCTGCAGAATCAGGACGGTGTGATCCACGTGAAGGCGCAGCGGATTGAGCCGTTGGAGATCACCAGCGCAGATATCCGGTCACATGATTTTCATTGAGGCAACGAGTTGGCGGAGTTATCCGCGCTGCGCACGTGTTGGCGGAGTTAGCGGAACTTTATTGGCCGGGGGCTACGGGAAGATGGAAGTCGACCCCGGCATCGTGATTCACCTTTGCCGTCGCGGCAAGGTCGAGCTGATCAAGCGGAATATCCTGATGGCGCTGGTCGAGGACAAAGAGGGTGGTCCGAGTGAGCATGTAATTGTGAATCTGCTCGGAGGGACGGCCGTCGGCGAAGACAAGGGTGACGGCGTCCTGAGCGGCCGGAGCAGGCGTTGCTTCCGACGGCGCTGGCGGAGGCTGGTTGGGATATGGAGGCAGATACGGAGGCATATCCTGCGGAGGCGGTGGACCATCGTAGGTCTCCGCTGTGGCGGCCGGTGCGCTCCCGGTGTCATCACCGGAGTCATCCGCAGAAAGCGGATAGCCAAGGTAACCGGGGTATCCCACAAGGCCATAGGGCAGGCCGGCTCTATAAGGTGAGACGTAGGGCCTGCGATAACGCCCCGATCCTGTATGGGGCCCGCGTGCACCGGGATGATCAGCAACACCTCTATAACTCGATTGCGGACCCGCTTGCGGCATGGCGAAAGTCCTGGTGCCGGAAGAGTTCCTACTGCCGGAATAGCGCGGAGAGGTTGCGAAATGACTGGGAGCAGAGGCCCTGAAGCTGCCGCGTGAAGCGGATGTGGAATGACCGGAAACCCCGCCATGCGATCCGCCGTGCTGGGCGCAGGCCGGAAGAGATATTCCAACCACCATCAGCGCAGCCACAGCGAACGACTTCATGTCGTCATCTTACGCCTGTTTGAGGAAATTGGACAACGAATCCGGCGGTCGGCGCAGTTCCAGCGCGAAGTGATGGGAAGGCTGGCTCAACATGGCTGCGCCGCCGGCATTCTGCATTTGCACAGAACTTCCGGCGGCACAGTGAATTAGATCGACGATCCTGCTAATTCCTTTGCAAAACAAGAAGCTGCTCGAATGCGGGCATGTTGTGAAGGCTGGCAAACTCGCTGTCGGCAAGAATCTTCCTGGGGGTGGTGAATCCGTTGTTGAGAGCCATGCGAAGGTACTCAATTGCCCGCTCGTTAAGGCCGGCATGCACGCAAGTTTTTGCCATGTAGTAGTTCATGGCGCCGCGGTTTGAGGCGGAGGTTGGGTCGGAGATTTGCAGGCCAGCGGGCCCGTCGAAGATGTGCGGATCGACGGCCAGCGCGGCCGCATAGAATTCCCCGCCCTGCCGGAATTTGCGACGCGACAGGAGGTCGGTGCCAAGGTTCTTGAGAATCGGAGCCGACTTCGGGTCAAGCTTGAGCGCCTTGCGGTAGTAGCGCTCGGCGCCGCGGTAATCCTGGAGCGAAGCGTAGACGGTGCCCAGATTGTTCAGGACGCTGGCGCTCTCTGGGTTGAGCTTGAGCGAGGCGAAGTAGCACCGTATCGCTTCATCGTTCGAGAACATCTGCTGGTACGCGATGCCCATCATGTTCCAGACTGTGGGGGAGTCATGCGGAGCCTTTTTATAGGCGTCGATTGCAGCCTGAAACTTCTTCTCCGCAAGGAGCCTGTCGCCGGTCTCCTCGGGAGTTTCCGGGGCATTCGCCGCGGCGGCCGGATGCTGGGCCTCGGGCAGCGATGCCGGCGACGCGGCCGGCTGTTGGGACGGCGCCGTGGAAACCGAAGAAGCGCCGGCGGACTGCGCGAGAAAGAGTTGAGACGCGGTGACGAGGACGGCGAGTACAGCGGTCGCCGGTAGCAACCGGCGTTCATCGATCCTGCTCATGTTACCTCCCGTTCTGGAGGCTGAGACCATGCGGGCGCCTCAACGCTCCGCCTGTTCACCGGCATTCAGTCTCCGGGGATTTACTTCAATGCGGGAGGACAGGCATAGGAATCACAGTGGACCGGCTGAGTGGCATGCGCAATAACCATTTCGCCTGGATTTCGCATGACCACTTCCAGCGGATCAAAGTTACTTCCCCAGGGACCGCCAACCACTCGGGTTCGTTATTCGCCGGCTTGGACTCGGATGGGAACTCAAGCAAAAAAATGCGGTGGGTTGCGGAAGACCTGACCCACCGCGTAGAACTGCAAGACCATTTCGAAAGAAGACCATCATTCTGCGGGTCGTTCACAGTTTTCGATGGAATCAAGTCGCCTATTCAAAATATCTCAGGAGAAGTGGTTAGAGAACATAACCATTTTGTACCTTTTGCAGCTAGCCACTATACTGGATCGATGAGCAGCCGTTCCATCGGTATTTCACCCATTATTGAGATCAATCGCGAAGCGACGGCTCCTTTGCACAAGCAAATCTACGACGCGTATCGTGCAAGGATCCTGCGTGGCGATCTTCGACCGGGACAACAGATTCCATCGAGCCGCGACTTTGCATCCGATATCCAGGTGTCCCGCTTCCCGGTTTTGCATGCATACGCTCAGCTTCTGGCCGAGGGGTATTTTGAGACTCGCGTGGGCGCCGGGACCTTTGTGTCGGGTTCATTGCCGGAACAGTTGTTGTCGGTTGAGCGGCAAAAGAGCCCTTCCACGCAGATTCGATCAGGTCCTCGTCCAGTAGCGCACCGTTCGCTTCTCTATCCCCCGGCGCTGGGCTCACCCAAACTGCACGGCTGGGGCGCCTTTGGCGTGCATCAACCGGCGTTTGACCAGTTCCCTTTTCAGATCTGGTCGAATCTCGTGGCCCAGCACAGCCGGAACCCCAGCGCGAAGGCGATCCACTACGTGAACCCGCTTGGTTCGCAGCAGTTTCGCGAGACGATCTGCTCCTATCTGCGCACCGCGCGCGGCGTGAACTGCGAAGCCAATCAGGTGATGGTGGTTTCCGGCTCTCAACAAGCGCTGGACATCACTGCTCGCGTACTGTTCGACCCAGGCAGCAGAGTGCTGGTGGAAGAGCCGGGATATGTGCTGGGGCGAACGGTACTGGCCGCGGCGGGCTGTCATCTTGTGCCGGTTCCGGTGGACAACGAAGGGATGGTCATTGAAGAAGTGGTCCGGCGGAAGCAAAAGGCACGGGCGGCGTTTGTTACTCCGTCGCATCAGTTCCCGCTGGGGTCGACGATGAGCGCATCGCGCCGGCTGCATCTGCTGAACTGGGCGCAAGGCACGGGAAGCTGGGTTATTGAAGACGACTACGACAGCGAGTTTCGCTTCGAGAGCCGGCCTGTTGCTTCGTTGCAGGGGCTGGACGTGAACGCGCGCGTCATTTACATCGGAACATTCAGCAAGGTTTTGTTTCCTTCATTGCGCATCGGCTATATTGTCATTCCGACCGACCTGGTGGAGCGGTTTATCGCGGTACGCATCGCCATGGACATCTTCCCTCCGTACCTATACCAGGAGGTCCTGACAGACTTCATGAACCAGGGGCATTTTGGGCGGCATATTCGAAAGATGCGGCAGCTTTATGGTGAACGAAGGACAGTGCTTATCGAGAGCATTCGGGAAGAGTTCGGAGATGCGCTGGAGGTGCATGGGACAGAGGCGGGAATGCACCTGGCGGTCACGATGAAAAACGGTATCAGCGATCGAACGATTGCGGCAAGAGCGGCTGCGGAAAGGCTGTGGTTGTGGCCGCTTTCGCCGTCTTATTTGGGCAAGGCACCTCGCCAGGGATTTGTGCTGGGATTTGGAAGCGTAGCGGCGAACCAGATACCGCGGTCCGTCCGCAAATTAAGGACCATCATTGGCGAATAATGCGACCGGTCCTCGCGGCCTAAAAGGATTAGGCCAACTTCCTCGGTGCGCATGGTTGCCCGTACACTATGATTTTGGCAATTGGCGCCGCTCCGTTGACTTTGCAAGATTTATTTCGATACCACAACAATATCCACGACCGACGTCCTCGGGCTGGGCTAAAATGGCTACGAAGCTGAAAAAACGCAGGTATTTCTTCGTCTGCCAGTTCCGATCTGGAAATGGTTGCGTGCATCCGTACCGCGACCTGGAGGTGATGTATGCGGCCAGAACAATGGGAAACCTTCAAGCGCGCTGCGCGTCGCGAGAAGATGGACAAAATTCCAATGGCGCTGATCGTCGATAGCCCATGGATTCCCGGGTACCTGGGGATCAAGCACCTCGACTATTTTCTGGATCCCGAACTTTGGTTTCAATCCAACTTGAAGATT
This sequence comes from Acidobacteriaceae bacterium, assembly GCA_003159975.1. Taxonomy (GTDB): domain Bacteria; phylum Acidobacteriota; class Terriglobia; order Terriglobales; family Acidobacteriaceae; genus Telmatobacter. The sequence continues at coordinate 1,215 of PLPU01000361.1, read as the reverse complement.
ATGCGCGAGTTCCCGGATATCACCTTCATCCCCTCCTGGTGGATGGAGTACGGGATGGCGGCCGAGCCCTCGGTGCTGGGCGCCAAGATCAAATTCTGGCAGGACAACACGCCCAGCGAATACCAGACCCTCAGGCGCCTCGAGGATATCGACAGCTTTCCCGACTACGAAGTGGAGGCTGACGGTTTTGCCGGCCTGACCTTGCACCGCATCGGCATGGCCAAGCAGCGCATTCTGGACGCCGGCTACATCCTTCCCATGGTCACCTCACGCGGGCCGCTTTGCACGGCGGGGTTTGTTCGCGGCACGACGGAATTCATGATCGACCTGGTGGAGGATCCCAAGGGCGCGCACAAGTTGATTGACTTGTGCACACGCATGATCATCGACTGGCTCAAAGCGCAGCAGAAGGTGATGGGCGACGGAGTCGAGAGCATTTTCATCCTCGACGATATCGTGGGTTTCATCAACGAGGAGCATTACCTCGAGTTTGCGCATCCATACCTGAAGCGCATTTGCGATGCCTTTCCCAAGGACTGGGTCAAGGTGTACCACAATGACGCCGAAGTCGATGCTTGTCTCGACCACCTGCCGGATGCGGGATTCAATGTGCTCAACTGGGGCAAGCAGAAACACATCACTGAAGTGAAGCGGCGCGTGGGCGACCGCATGTGCCTGATGGGCAACGTCAATCCGCTGGAGATTGGAGTGCGCGGAACGCCGGAAGAAGTGAAGGACGAGACCCTTGAAGTCCTGGAAGGTTCGGGTGGCGAGGGGATCATTCTTTCCGTAGGCGGCGGCACCAGCCCGGGAATGCCGCGCGAGAATATCCTGGCCATGCTTGAGGCTCTGCAAGAATTCAATGANNATGAATCAGTTCCTGTACGAGGGGAACGCCGACCAGGTGGAGCGGTTTACAAAAGAAGCGCTTGCCGAGGGGCGGACCGCGCAGGAAATCCTGAACGACGGCTTGATTGCGGGCATGAGCGTGGTCGGGGAGGATTTCAAGCACAACGTCTTATACGTTCCGGAAGTCCTGATCGCCGCGCGTGCGATGAAGGCAGGCATGGGCGTGTTGAAGCCGCTGCTGACTTCGAAGGATGGCGGCACCAAGCCCAAAGGCGTATTGCTGATGGGCACGGTTCGCGGCGACTTGCACGATATCGGCAAGAACCTGGTGGGCATGATGGCCGAGGGCGCGGGCTTTGAACTGCA
>PLPU01000587.1:0-11611 GCA_003159975.1 Acidobacteriaceae bacterium | reverse complement strand
AACCATGGGCGCCGTTCAATTTCGATTCAATCGCAGGGCATGGGGACGAGAGTGCGTGGAATCCAGAGATGGAGCCCTGTTTTCCACGTATATCTTCATGCCGAGGTGAATACAATCAAGAAGAAGAAAAGACAGCCACTTCCGCCGGGCGGCAATGTGTTGTAGAGTGTGGCCAGTGCGGGAATTTGGCTTCGAGAGCGAAGGGGCCTCAATGCCGATCGTGGAAACTGAAGTCGAGAAGCCTATCTCGCAGGGGGCAGCGATGGAGATTACCGTAAGTCGCCAGGACCTGGTCAAGGAACTCACCGCGACGCAAAGCGTGGTGGAGCGCAAAACAACCATTCCGATTCTGTCGAACTTCCTCATCGAGGCGGACGGAGACCGGTTGAGCATCACGGCAACCGACCTCGATCAAGCCATTCGCACCAGCACCGCGGCNNGGCCGTTCCAACACCAAGATGGTGGGCATGGCGCGCGCCAACTTTCCCCAGGTGCCTGAGTTCCCAGCCGTCGCCGCCACCAGCATCTCCGCGCTGGCCCTGAAGACGCTGATTGGCCGCACCATCTTCGCCATCTCCAATGAAGAATCGCGCTACACGCTCAACGGCGCCTTGCTGGTCATCAAAGCGGAGTCGCTGGCCATGGTGGCCACAGACGGCCACCGTTTGTCCTACGTCGAGAAGCCCAATGAGATTCTCGAAGGCATCAGCGGCGAGAAGCGCGTACTGATTCCGCGCAAGGCGCTCCAGGAGCTCTACCAGTTGCTGGCAACCTCCGACGTGGAGAAGGTGGAATTCGCCGATGACGAGCATACCCTGTTCTTCCGCGTCGGCTATCGCACGCTGAGCACGCGCAAGCTCTCCGGCCAATTCCCCAACTTCGAGGCGGTCATGCCCCGCGACAACACCAANNGGCAATGAGCTGAAGATCAGTTCGAGTTCCACCGAGTCCGGCGAAAGCGAAGACACGATCGACACCCCCTATGCGGGCGACCCCATCGTCGTGGGATTCAACTCCGGCTATATCCTTGACTTCCTCAAGGCGCTCGGAAACGAGGGCGAAGTGCGGCTCGAGTTCAAAGATTCTCAGTCGGCCGGCCAGATGCGCCCCGAGGATCCCGATGCCGAGTACAAGTACCGCTATGTGCTGATGCCCATGCGCATCTGAGAAAACAGTCCATCGCACTGCGGGCGTAAGCCATTCAATCACTTGGATTAAAAACAGGGTATCCAAGCCTGTTCGCGACCAACCATGTGTTGCCCGTCACAAGATTTCGCGGCTGTAGCTTGAACCGATTTTCCCCAAAACACGTAGGCTGTGCCCATTTTCGGGATAAGTCTCCAGAATTTCATATTCGATTCATATTCACGGAACGGCCAAGATATATATAACTCCTTTCATTTCAAAGTTAAACAGATTATTTTCGCCATTCTCTGAGATTGGCAACGATCATGCATGTACCTCTCGTGCTAACGTTTTCTGGCAAACTTCAAATCTCTTAAGTTTCGCTGGCTGATTGAGCTTGTATCACCCCGTAAAAAGCTCAACGCACATCACGCGGATCGGAAGGCTTCAAGAAGAAGCCTTTGGTCCCTACTAATTCTGGAGGAGTTTGATGCGATTTTTCCGGCTGCAGAAAGTTGTACTCGCTTTTCTTTTGACGCTCTTTGGGTTCACCCTTGGTCTGGCTCCCCGGGCAGAAGCACAAAGCTACGCGGCGCTCCACGGCACAGTGGTTGATTCATCCGACGCGGTGATCCCCGGCGCCGCAGTTACCGTGCTGAACACCAGCACTGGTATCAAGACCGTAGTGCAGGCGGACAAGAACGGTTACTACATCTTTCCCCAGCTGCAGGTCGGAGGCCCTTATACGGTTACTGTTACGGCCCCCAACTTCCAAAATTCCATCACCTCGGGTTTAACGCTGAACGTGAACGACAACCGTGAAGTCAATGCCAAATTGAGTGTGGGCAAGGCCACGCAGACGGTTGAGGTTTCGGCCACAGCTGTGCAGGTGGAGACATCGAATACGCAGTTGCAGCAGATTGAAACCGCAGCCGATCTCGAAGAGATTCCTCTGGAAGGACGCGATCCTGCTGGATTACAGAAACTAGAGCCGGGCGTAGTCGAATCCTCTGACCGCTTTGGCACGTTTTCCAGCAACGGCAACGAGACAGCTCAGAACTCCTACCTGTTGAACGGCGTGGATATCAACGATCCGGCGCTTGAGAATGAGGGGATTCAGATCAACCCCGACGCTCTGCAGGAAGAGAACATCGTCACCAGCACCATGAACCCTGAATTTGCGAGGAATTCCGGCGCCGTCGTCAATCAGGTGCTCAAGTCTGGAAGCAACACTTTCCACGGCAGCGGCTTTGAGTTTTATCGCGACACGTTCCTGAACAACGGCAACTACTTTTCCAACACTCGTCCCGTGTTTCACCAGAACCTTTACGGCGGCACGGTGGGCGGACCCCTCTTCAAGAACAAGCTGTTCTTCTTTCTCGCCTATCAGGGTCTGCGCAACCGGACTGCCTCGTCTGACGTCCAAACGACCCTGGACTCGGACCAGATGGCGGGCAATTTCACCACCGACTCAAATTATTTGACCCAAGGTCTCAACAGCCAGGGTTTGAGCGCCAACCCCATTCCTTTCGCTATTGGCGCCTGCCCCGCAGGGGAAGCGTGGAATCGATGCTTTGCGCCAAATTCCGCGGGAGTTACCACGGTCAATATTCCCACTGGCATGTGGAGCAAAGTCGCCACTGGCCTGATGACAAGCTATATTCCGCAAGCGAATTTCGGAACGTCAGACGCGAATGGCGAACAGAACCTGGTTAATTTCAACCCCTTGAACACGAACGCTGCGGACCAGGGGATCATGCGGTTCGACTACACGCCCGGCACGAAGGACTCGATCTGGGCATCGACCGTTTTTCAATCGAGCCCCGCCACTTCTACACTGACTTTCGGCGGCGGCAGCTTTCCTGGCTTTGGGTCGACCGAAGCAAGCCACTTCAAGCTGTTCAGTGCGTCTTATACGCACACATTCAGCGCAAACAAGCTGAACGAACTGCGTGCATCGTACTATCGCAATCCCTTTGGCGCGGTGGAACCCTCGAAAGTGGTTTCCCCCAACTCCGCCGGGTTCGCCATCAACTCGCAGGACCCGCAATCGGGCATTCCCTACATCGGCATCGGATCCTACTTCAGCCTGGGCTTCAGTTTTGAAGGCCCCCAGCCACGGCTCGACACGAACCTGACCTACGCAGACAACTTCACCTGGATTAAGGGCAACCACTCATTCAAGTTCGGAGGTCAGTTCGAACAGTTCCGCGTGCACAATCCCTTCGACGTGTATAACAACGGCTACTTCAGCTTCAACGGGGGCGGCACATACACTTCCGGCGATCCGTTGATTGACTTTGCCCTCGGCATTCCGGACGCTTACTACCAATCCAACAATGGTTTCATCAATTCCGTTGCCGTGGAGCTTTACGGATACGTGCAGGACAACTGGAAGGTCAGCCCCGACCTCACATTCAACTACGGCCTCACGTGGGATGTGGAGAGGCCGAACCAGGCTCATCAGGACGGCGGTCTTGGAATCAACTGCTGGACGAACAGCAGCACAGAATCCACGGTTTTTCCCGGGGCGTCTCCTGGTTTGGCCTTCCCCGGTGACCCCGGCTGCAACAGTGCCGGCGGCGCAGTGGCCCACTACAACCGGTTTGGACCAAGGATTGGCTTTGCATGGTCCCCTTCCTCCGGCTCTTCCAAGCTGATTGGCACTCCCGGCGCGCATGACTTCTCAATTCGAACTGGCTTCGGAATCTACTACAACCGCGACCAGGAAGAGCAATCGCTGCAGAACCTCGAAGATCCGCCGTTCCTCAAGGTATCGTACGGCGCGGGCGACGTAGGCGGCAGCCCGAGTTTCGCAAGCCCGTTCCAGGATGTCACGGGCAACCCGGCAACTTCGGAAGCGAACATCTTCCCCATCGCTCCGATCACGCCAACGACGCCGATCAACTGGACCAACTTCCTTGAAGAGGAACTTGCGGTCTTCAACAAGCAGTACTTGGTTCCCTACACCTACAACTACAACATCAACATCCAGCGTTCCCTGGGATCCAATCTCATTGCACAGGTGGGCTATGTGGGCTCCGTCAGCCACAGGCTTGCATCCTGGTACGAGGGAGACCCCATTAGCCCGGCCGGCCACCAATCCTGCCTTTCCGACCCCTCTTGCCAACATGACTACAATTATTTCGACCGGTCTTTCCCGCAGTACATGACCGACACCCAGAACTACTACGGCTACCCGTATTACCTGTCGGTCGCCCAGCAGGCCACAGAAGGATCATCGAATTACAACTCCCTCCAGGCCAGCCTTCGCAAAGCTCCTTCGCACGGCTTGGCGTACACCGTCGCGTACACCTACGCACACGCACTGGACGATGGGTCAGGCTATGAAAGCGCGACGGGCAGCGCGGGCCGCGACCACATCTATACACCAGGCTTTACGTATCTGAACTACGGCTCCTCTGACTTCGACGTGCGTCAGCGCATTGTCGGTTCCTATACGTACGTCGTTCCGATCGCTGGATTCATGAAGAGCAACGTGATCGCCCGCGAAGCCCTCAGCGGATGGGAAGTTGCAGGCGTCACTGCCCTCGAATCAGGCTTCCCGGTCGGTATCAGCATGGGGGTCGCCCGCTCACTCTGGTGCAGCGGAGGTGACAGCTACTTTGGCTGCGGCGACAATCCTGAGAGCTCCAGCGGCTCTGTTGCCAAGCTGAACCCGAGATCCAGCGGCAATCCATACTTCAGTACCTCGACGTTTTCACCCGAAACGCCTGGCACATTCGGCAATACACCGCGCAACTTCTTCCATGGGCCGGGCTTCGACTACACCAATCTTCAGATTTCAAAGAACATCCCCTTCGGCTCCGACACCAAGCGGTCGTTACAGTTGCGGCTTGAGGCATTCAATGCCTTCAACCACGCCAATTTTTCCAACCCGACCGGGAACTTCAGCAGCCCGAATTTCGGAAAAATTACCAGCGTTGATCAGTCCGCAGACCCCAATGGGGATCCGTCGCCTGGCCGTTCGATCCAAATCGCCACCAAGCTCTTCTTTTAGGATTCATGCCTGAAGAGGATAAGAAAAACAGACGCAAAGCGGAAAGGGCGCTCAATCGAGCGCCCTTTCTGTTGGTTGCGAGCAGGATGTGCGAAACCTGGCGGTCAACGCGGATGCTCCTTTTCAGGCGACGGACTGCACGGCGAGAAAGTCCAGCGCGCGAACCAGGTAAGCTTTCAAATCCTTGCGATGCACCACGGCATCCAGAAATCCCTTTTCCAGCAGGAACTCCGCCCGCTGAAATCCTTCAGGAAGCTTCTGGCGAATCGTCTGCTCAATCACGCGCGGACCGGCAAACCCAATCAGCGCACCGGGCTCGGCAATGTTCAGATCCCCCAGCATGGCGAAACTTGCGGTCACGCCACCGGTGGTTGGATCGGTGAGCACGCAGATATAAGGAACCTTCGCCTCGTCCAACTGCGCCAGCGCGGTTGAGATCTTGGCCATCTGCATCAGGCTGGCGATTCCTTCCTGCATGCGCGCGCCGCCGGAGACAGCAACCACAATCAGCGGGATGCGGCTCAATCGCGCGCGATCGACGGCGCGGGCTATGGTTTCGCCCACCACGGCGCCCATCGAGCCGCCGGCAAAGGCCCATTCCATCGCGCTCAGAACCACCGGATGCGGCCCAAGCTGGCCCACCGCGCTCAGGATTGCGTCGTCCAGCCCCGTTGCCTCCTGCGCCTGGCGCAAACGAAGCTTATAAGGCTTCATGTCATTGAAGTTCAGCGGGTCGGTCGAGCGCAGGCCTGTGTCCACCAGCTCGTAGCCGGGCTCGAGCAGCAATTCAATGCGCCGCCGCGAGCCAATCTTGAAATGATGCTGGCACTTGGGGCACACGTTCAAGTTAGCTTCCAGTTCCGCCTTCCAAATGGTCTGGCGGCAGCCCAGGCACTTGGTCCACAGACCTTCGGTGCGAACGTTTCTTTCGCCAGGGTCCGGGCCCCCATTGCCGCCGGGGCCGGATTCGTACTCGCCGTCATCACGCTTGAACCAGGACATGCGCACTCTCTCAAATTGAAGGAAAAATAAATGGTCAGCAACCTAAAGCCAGCCCGCGGACCGCTCCCTGCTTTCAGTATTCTATGCCGCGCTGGGCAAGGATTCCTCTCTGATAGGCATGTTTCACCTCGCGCATCTCGGTTACCGTGTCGGCCAGCTCCACCAGCAAAGGGTGGGCATTGCGCCCGGTAAGAATCACGTGCACCATCTCCGGACGGCCGCGCAGCGCCTCGGCCACAACCGCGGGGTCGAGCATTCCGTAGCCGATGGCGTAGTTGATCTCGTCCAGCACCACCATGTCCCACTCCCCGGAGTAGATAGCCTCGCGCGCCTCGGCCCATGCCGCCTCAACCAGGCGAATGTCCTCCGGATCGGTTTCCGCGCCGCCCATCTTCACAAAGCCGCGGCCCATCTGTTTGAGCACAAAGCTGGAGCCAAACGCCTGCACCGCGTCCAGTTCCCCATAATGCCACGAGCCCTTCAGGAACTGCAGCATGAGCACCTTCATGCCGTTGCCCACGGCGCGCAGGGCCGTGCCCATGGCAGCGGTCGTCTTGCCCTTGCCGGGGCCGGTGTTGATCAGCAGAAGTCCTTTGCGCGAGTCAGTCATAAACAGTTTTCAGTTTTAAGTTGTCAGTTCTCAGTAAACAGCCAACCCGGACATCCGCNNTCTTCAGCCGTGAACTGACAACTGACAACTGACAACTGCCTAGTGTCCTGTGTGATACGGGTGGCCAGTCAGTATTGTATATGCCCTGTAGAGCTGCTCCGCCACCACCAGCCGCGCAAGCGCGTGGGCCAGGGTCATTGGCCCGAGAGACAAAAGCAGATTGGCCCGGTCGCGTGCGGTCTGCGACCAGCCGCTGGCAGGCCCGATAGCGAACACAATATGCTGAGCACCCTCGTCCCGCCGCGCCCCCAGCCACGCCGCAAAGGCCTCTGAGGTCATCGCTCGGCCGCAGTTATCCAGCATGACTGCAACCGCCGGCACCCGGCCCTGCTGCTTTCCGAGCCACTCAATCAGTGCGTCTTCGGTTCGGAAGGCCTCAGTCTTGCAGCGGGCAAACGGCGAGCATCGGTCCAGGTACATCTGCGTCAGGGCGTCGAATTCGTCTTTGGAGCCGGGCCTCCCGCCCACATGGGCAACCGTGAGTTGCATGGGGAGGAGGATACCTCAAAACCGCCTCAGCAGGACAGCTACGGACGCACAAAGGAGCAAAAGGTTTCGCCAGTTTTTGGAATTTTCATCGAATTCTCTCCGTAAATTCGTATTCTCGCGCCAAATCCGAACGACAGCCAAAAGGCTAACCCTTTTGTTTTCAATAACCGCTAACTAATCTTCACCGCGAAACCTAAATGGCATCCCGCATGCAAGTGTCCAACCAATTACTTTCCCGTCATTCCTCACTTGTCCGGCAACGATAAACGGCTTTTCAAACAGTTGATCTTCAAACGAGACCACCAGGCTACCCGTTTATCCAACCAAGTCTCACTTTCGGAACACCCGCTTTCGTGAAATCAGACCACTCAACAACCAAGGAGAAACACGTAATGACAAAGCTTAAATTGCTACGGTGGGCTATACTCACCGCCGTGCTTCTGTCTATCACCAGTTTCCATGCCACCTTAGGATTTAGCCAGGCGACAAGCTCTGGCACGATTGTTGGCGTGGTCGAGGACCAGAGCGGCGCGGTCGTCCCCGGTGCGACAATCACACTCACCGAATCCACAACCAACGCCTCGCGCACCACGGTCACGGGCAAAACCGGCCAATACGTCTTCACCAGCGTGCCTCCGGCCACGTACACCATCACCGCGACCAAATCCGGCTTCGAGTTGGACAAGATCGATAACGAAGTTGTCGCCGTCGGAACGCAGAGCACGGCAAACTTCACCCTTCACGTCGGCAACGCGCAGACTACGGTTGAAGTGCAGGCGGCTGGAACCGACCTCCAAACTATCAACGCAACCGTCGGCAGCACGGTTGACCAGGAAGCAATCTCTGAGCTCCCCAGCCTGCTCCACGACGCGGGCACCTTCACCACCTTGCAGCCTGGCATCAGCCCCGACGGTAGCGTCGCCGGAACGGTCGTCGACCAGAGCACGTTCTCCCTTGACGGCGGCAACAACTCCAATGACATGGACGGCAGCATGTCCGTCTACACCGGCTCCTTCGCTGGCGATCCCACGGGCGGTATCGCAAACCAGAATCCCAATGTTGCGGCGGGCCCAACCGGCGTGATGCCCACCCCCACCGACAGCGTGGAAGAGTTCAAGGTGAACACCACCGGCCAGGGCGCGGAATTCAACAACTCCGCCGGCGCCGAGGTACAGGTCACCACCAAGCGCGGCACCAACAAGTGGCACGGCACGGGCTACGACTATTACCTCGACGACAACTTCAGCGCCAACAACTGGGAGAACAACGCGAACAATCCTCCCTACAGTGTCTTTACGCCTCCTGCCGACTACCACTACAGCAAATTCGGCTTCGGCGCGGGCGGTCCCATCCTGCCCAAGTTCCTCGGTGGCAAAACCTACGCCTTCGTCCTCTACCAGGGCTGGCGCTTCCCGAACTCTGAGATTTATACCCGTTCAGTGCCTTCCGCGGCGTTGGAAAGCGGCATGATCACCGACACTGGCACTGGCACCCAGTTCAACCTGGCAACCATTGATCCCCGCCATATCGGCATCAACCCCACCGTCCAGGCCATGTGGAAGCAGTACGAGCCGGCTGGAGGGCCCTGCACCTCTGTAAGCTCAACCTGCGACAACGTGAACACACAACTGTTCAAGGGCCAGTTGAGCATCCCCCAAAAAGACAACTTCCTGGTGGGCCGTGTCGATCATGACTTCGGCGAGAAGTGGCACTTCATGTCCAGCTATCGCTACTACAAGCTGACCAAGGCGTCGGACACCCAGGTTGACATTGGTGGCTTCTTCTCCGGCGACAAGCTCGGCGTAGCGGCTTCCACCGCCAGCCGTCCGCAGCAGCCCTGGTACTTTGTCACTGGGCTTACCACCAACATTACCTCCAAGCTCACCAACAACGTCGTTTACAGCTTCCTCCGGAACTACTGGTCATGGTCCACGAACAACGCCCCGCCGCAGGCTACCGGGTTGGGCGGAGCGCTGGAACCCTTCGGTGAAACGACCAACATTCTTGCCCCTTTCAACGTCAACACCCAGTCCATCCGCACCCGTTTCTGGGACGGCCACGACAACTTCCTCCGCGACGACCTGACACTGATCAAGGGTAACCACCTGTTCCAGTTCGGCGGCCAGTATCAGCACAACTTCAACTACCACGAGCGCTCTGACAACGGCGGCGGCGTCAACTTCACACCCACCTACCGTCTTGGCGAGAGTGGTGGCAGCGGAGTCGGCAACCTCGATCTTTCCGACCTGCAGGCAAACGGCTACCCCTCGGGCGTCGGTGCCAGCCGTCTCGCAGCCGCGGCTCTGGGCATCGTAACCACCTCCCAGGTCGCGTACACCCGCCAAGGGCCCACACTGGCGCTGAACCCGCCCCTGACCCACGCCTTCGACAAGAGCACGATTCCCTTCTACAACGTCTACTTCAGCGACACCTGGCACATGAAGCCGTCCTTCACCCTCAACTATGGCATGGGCTGGACGCTGGAAATGCCCCCGACAGAAGCCTCCGGCAAGCAGACCGTGCTGGTGGATGCCTCTGACACGCCAGTCAAAACTCTCGACTACCTGGCGGCCCGCAAGAATGCGGCATTGCAAGGCGATGTCTACAATCCCGAACTCGGCTTTGCCCTGGTCGGCAATGTGGGCGCAGGACGAAAGTATCCCTACAATCCTTTCTACGGTTCGTTCAGCCCCCGTATTGCCGCTGCCTGGAATCCGTCCTTTGATGGCGACGGCTTCCTGAGCAAGGTCTTTGGCCACGGAGACACCGTCATCCGCGGCGGCTATGGCCGCATCTACGGCCGTCTCAACGGCGTCGACCTCGTTCTGGTCCCGCTCCTCGGTGTAGGCCTGATCCAGCCTGTCCAATGCACCCAGGCCCTCGCGAGTGGCTCTTGCGGCCCCGCCAATCCCGATGCGACAACCGCCTTCCGTATCGGCGTGGACGGAGAAACCGCTCCCCTGACGCCGGCAAGCGCCACCCTGCCCCAGCCGGTCTATCCCGGCTACGGCGGCATTGGCAAGTCATCGTCGGCTGAAGGCCTTGATCCAGACTTCCGGCCCAACGTCTCCGATACCTTCGATCTGACCATCCAGCGCAAGATCAACAATCACCAGACACTCGAGGTTGGCTACATCGGGCGCATCATCAAGCACGAGTACCAGCCAGTCAATCTAAACGTGGTTCCCTACATGATGGTCAAGGGTGGACAGACTTTTGAAAACGCCTACGCCTACATGGAAACGCAACTTGGTTGCGCCACCTCAGTCGGCGCTTGCGGTGCAAACGGCACTCCCGCGGTAACCCCTCAGCCGTTTTTCGAAACCGCTCTCGCGGGCACAGGCTACTGCAACGGCTACTCAAACTGCACAACCGCCGTGATGGCCAAGGAAGGACCAAGCGGTACCGGGAACCTTGTCTATCAGTACGTCTGGAGCATGTGGTCCGATCTCGACAGTGGTGGCTTCAACTTTACCCCCACCATGCAGGGCAGCAGTGCCAATCCCGCTTTCCCGGGTTACGTTCCCCAGGCCTCCAGCGGTTTTGCCCTCAATGCCAGCATCGGCCACGGCAACTACAACGGTGGCTTTATCACGTTGATCACTCAGAACTGGCACGGCTTCCTGATGCACAACAACTTCACCTATAGCAAAGCGCTCGGCACTGGCGCTTTTGTTCAGGCAACCAGCGAATACACCCCCAACGACGCCTTCGATCTGGGCAAGATGTACGGCGTACAGGCATTCAACCGCAAGTTCGTCTACAATTCCTACCTGGTATGGCAGGATCCGTATTTCAAGGGTCAGCGCGGAATCCTCGGCCGCGCGGCAGGCGGCTGGTCAATTGCCCCCATCATGGTCGCGGGCAATGGCGAACCGGTCTACTGCAGCACCCAGTCGGGTGCTCAATCGTTCGGATCGGCCGACGGCAATAACTACTTCACCAATGAACAGTGCGTCTTCACCAGCAAGTACACAGGTGGCAACAGCTCGCACTATGGCATCACCGGCAACAACGATGCCTACGGAAACCCGGTCGGAACCGGTGTCGCAGGCCCGACCACTGGACAGGAGATCAACATGTTCAAGGATCCGGTCTCGGTCTGGAACCAGGTCCGCGCGCCTATGCTCGGAATCGACACCAAGAACCCCGGCGTTGGTCCCATCATCGGCATGCCCTACTGGAACGTGGATATGAGCGTGCAGAAGAACTTCAAGGTCTTCGAATCCACCAGCATCACGTTGGGGATAATCTTTACCAACGTCTTCAACCATGACGTTCTTTATGATCCGGGTCTTGCGCTC
>PLPU01000124.1:0-2730 GCA_003159975.1 Acidobacteriaceae bacterium | reverse complement strand
TATCTGCTGGCCAAGCGACGCGGGACGGCGGTGGCGGCTGAGGCGGATGACGATCTTGATGTGTAGAGACAGGGACTAAGGGACTAAGGGACTGAGGGACTGAAGGACCATGGACTCGCAGAGCGTGCATTCTTGCAACGAAGGAAATTGATGAGCAACGATTCCGCAACCATCGACGAGATGCTGAGCACGGCGAGAACCATTGCCGTGGTGGGCATGAGTGATAAGACCTGGCGCGCGAGCCATAACATCGGGCGCTACCTGGCCGGGGTGGGCTATCGCGTGATCCCGGTGAATCCGGCGCTCAGCGAGGTGATCGGTCTGAAGTGTTATCCCGACCTGGATGCGGCGCAGGCTGCGGCACGTGAAGAGACGGACGCAGGAATCGATCTGGTGGATGTGTTTCGGGCATCGGAGTATGTTTCCGCGATTGTGGACGATGTGATCCGGTTGGGAATTCCTTATCTGTGGCTGCAGGACGATGTGGTCGACGACGAGGCCGTAGCGCGGGCGCAAGTGGCAGGCGTGAAGTGCGTCCAGAACGACTGCATCTTCAGGGAACACGCGGCGCGCGCCGACCGGCTTGAGCAGGAACGCACGCAGAACTTGCTGTAACTTAAGCTGGTTGCGGTGAGTCCAATGGACATGGGGCTGAAGGTTACCGTGAAGTGCTTGGGGCGTTGGATTTTCGTTTTGTCTGGCTTGCTTGCGGCGGGTTTGACGGCGCAGGCTGCGTCGAACTCTGCCGATGTGCCGCATGTGCATGTGCAGTTGGTGGTGCCCGCAGGTCCGCTGAATCCGGGTGAGAGTGTCGATGCCGGGCTTTACTTCAAGCTAGAGCAAGGCTGGCATGTCTATTGGAAGAATGCTGGTGACTCGGGAGAGCCGCCGCATATTCACTGGACCCTTCCCGACGGCATAACTGCCGGGCCGTTGCAGTTTCCAGCGCCAAAGCGGCTGGCGCTTGGACCGCTGATGGACTTCGGCTATGAGGACGAGGTTCTTTTTCCCTTGGTCATTGACGTATCGAAGTCTGCCAAGCCAGGTCCGGTCGCTCTCGACGCCAAGGTGGATTGGCTGGTTTGCCGGGAAGTCTGCATTCCGGGCAAGGCGGAGTTGGAAGTTCAGCGAGCAGTGCCCAGTGCACCCGGTGAAGTCATCCAGATGGCCGCGGATAGGGACATCTTCAACCGGCTGAGTGGCCGCTTGCCCAAGCCGCTTCCGGCAAACGCAAAGGCGATTTTCCAACAGACGCCAACGGGCTTCCGCCTCGCCGTTGAAACCGGGCAGCGTGAATCTTCCGCTGAATTCTTTCCTGCCGACCAGAACATTGTGGACAATCCNNGCGAACCTTACCGCGAATCCGGCGCAGTTGAAGGGCGTTCTGGAGCTCTCCGGCGGACGGGCGTATGAGATTGCGGCGATGCCTGGCACAGTTGCGGCTGGCGCGCCCTCGCTTGCCTGGGGATTGCTGGCGCGCGCTACGGGACTCGCGTTTCTCGGTGGGCTGCTGCTGAACCTGATGCCGTGCGTGTTTCCAGTCTTGTTTTTGAAGGGGCTGGCGCTGGTGCACACTGGGCACAAGGAACTGCACAACCTGCGGTCGCATGGCTTTGTCTACGGGGCTGGAATTGTGGTTTCGTTCTGGGTGCTGGTGGGCGCGTTGCTGGGGTTGAGGGCGGCGGGCGCAACGCTGGGGTGGGGATTCCAGTTCCAGTCGCCGGTGTTTTTGGCGCTGATGGCTGGGTTGCTGTTCTTCCTCGGCCTGTCATTGGCGGGGCAGTTTGAGATTGGATTGACGCTGACCAGCGCCGGCGGTTCGCTTGCGCAAAAGCAGGGTTATTCGGGCAGCTTCTTTACCGGCGTGCTGGCCGTGGTGGTGGCTACACCGTGCACCGCGCCGTTTATGGGTGCGGCGATCGGCTATGCGCTGGCACAGTCGCCGGTGGTGACATTTGCGGTGTTTACGGCGCTGGCGCTGGGGCTGGCTGCGCCTTATGTGGCGTTGACGCTGCAGCCGGCGTGGACGCGCCTGCTGCCCAAGCCCGGCGCGTGGATGGAAGTGCTGCGCCAGGCGGTTTCGGTGCCGATCTTTGCCACGGTGATCTGGCTGGCGTGGTCGCTGACCAGCGGCTATGGGGCTGGTCTGCTGGTATCGCTGTTGTGCAGCCTGCTGCTACTGGCCGTTGCAGGATGGTTTCTGGGGCGCTGGCCGGCAAAGCGATGGGCAACGGTGGTTGCGGCGCTGATCGTGCTGGCGGTGATTGCGGTGAGCGTGGTGGCGCCGAAGAAGCTTGAGGCTGCACCGGAAAGTTCATCAGCGACGGCCGCGCTTGGCGGCTGGCAGCCGTGGTCGGCCGAGGCGGTGAGCCGCTACCAGGCCGAGGGGCGGCCGGTGTTTGTGGACTTTACCGCGAGCTGGTGCCTGAGCTGCCAGGTGAATGAGCGCGTGGCGCTCCAGCAGCCGCAGGTGCAGCAGGCCTTCAAAGACGCAAACGTGGCGCTGCTCAAGGCCGATTGGACGCGTGGGGACGCCGCCATTACACAGGCGCTGACGGCGCTCGGGCGTAGCGGAGTGCCGGCGTACGCGCTTTATGTTCCCGGTCAGACCGAGCCGCAACTGCTGCCCGAGGCGCTGACACCGGGCATTGTTACGGATGCGCTGGCGAAGTTGCCGAAGACAACGGCGGCTAAATCTCAGGGAGAACAGTAGGCATCAGAATTCGTCAG
>PLPU01000548.1:0-6370 GCA_003159975.1 Acidobacteriaceae bacterium | reverse complement strand
GGCCAGATTGCGCGGTTCGGTTTGGGGTGGGAGGACGGTGAAGGTGCGGTCTGCCGGACTCCATTGAAAATGCCGGAGGGCGAGGATCACGGGCAACCCTAGGATGCCCTGGCGGCCCACGGCGAGTTGGTTCAGCGGAGGCTGATGTGGCGGGAGAACGTAGAATGCGACGTTACTCAGGTGGACGCCTGCGACTTCAAGGTCATTGGCGACGGCGATGCGGATGCTGACCTGCGCGCCGGTCATGGTATCGATGCTGGTTTTCACGTTGTGGATCTTGAGGCCGAGACGCACGGCTTCCGACTCGCTGAGAGCGGAGAGGCTGAAGCCGTTGTCGAAGATGTAGTGCGCCTGGATTCCGTTGACAGTGAGGGGCAGGACCAGGTTCTGGTCCTGAATTTCAACGGGGATTGTGGCGGGATCGGCGGAAACGACGGTCTGGTCTTGAAACGAAGAGAGGACCTTGAGGGTGGGAAGAATGTTGCGGATGTCCTCGGCGTCGGGCTTTTTTGAGAGGATGGCTTTGGCCTGGGCGAAGGCTTCGTTGTATCGTCCCGCGCGGTAGTAGGAGGCGACGAGGATTTCCCGTGCTTCGGTCATGGTGGCGGGGTCTGGTTTTAATGAGATGAGTGCGTTCAAGTCGCGCTCGGCGAGCGGCTGATTGAAGGCGGACTCGACGGCTATCTGGTAGAAGACCGGGGCCCCGGTGCGGGCCACGGCATTGCGCAGCTCAAACCAACGATGCGCATCATAGAGAGGCTTGAGCTGGGGATTCGCTGGTTGCGCGAGCACGCCGATGGGGAGCGTGCTGAGGGCAATCAAGAGTGCGGTGGGGAGACGCATAGGAAAAGATAGCACCGGGGAGGGCAATTGACTTATTCAAGCCGCCAACATGCGGTCGGTCGAGGCCTGCTGGCCTTTTCCAGTCCGTCAGTGAGCGATGCGGACAACATTCATCTGCACGAGGGCATCTGCCGGGACACGAAGAGTCTTGCATCTTGCGCCTGCAGGATAAGTTGCGTGCAACCGGGAGAACGATTCCATAATGACATTCTCCACGCCGACCGCTTTTAGAGTGAGGCCATATCCCCTGAATACGCGATCCCATTCGTCATATGCTCCGCTGGTAATGAGGCACGAGGTCACGAGCGGGTAGAGAACGGAGGCGTTCTTGGTCGTGAGCGATTCTCTCCATAGCTTCGATGCTGCGGCACACGTCGCCACCTTGCTTACTGCCTCAGGTTCGTTGGACCGAAAAGAGATCCAGTCCAGTGATTGGACGCTTATACCCGTGCTGGGAAGATCATTCAGGACCGTAGCAAGAAACCCCGCCTCCTCGGTTACGGATCGCGGCATTCCGTTTGGAGAATAGATATGCAGTGAAGTCGGCGTTGTTCCGTCCCTATTTACAAAACGCGTCAGCTCGATTTCAACCTCTCCCTCTTGCCCGTGGAATCTCCATGTCTTCCGCGTTTGAGGTTCTTCAGCAACCGATTGAAGCGCAGCCCCTAGAATCACCGAGAGGGTTAGCAAGGTACACGTTTGTCTGATCGAATAGACCAAAATTCCCACCCCAATGACACGTTTGCATGCTAATTTCAGACAATATACTTGTACACTGCTCCAGTTCGAAAAAGACTACATTCAATCCCTGATTCCCGCATTCTCGTCGCCCACCTGGCTGTTGAGGAACATCCCTCAGCGGCTGAAGCCGACACGCTTTTCGGGGCGTTGATGGCACGATTAAAATCGTGCCCTTTCAAAACGGCGCGATGCCAACGCTAAAGCTTGTCTTCCCCCAGCCAGCGTTTGGTGTTTAAGAGCTGGCGCTGGTCGAGGGCCCAGACTTTGCCGGTTAGCTCGTCGGGGCCTTTGCCTTCGCGGAGGGACTTCTCGAATTCACCGGTGACGGCCTGCATTTTGGCATCGAGGTCGTCGAGGAAATTCAAGACAAGCGCTTCGGGGATCATGGGCAGCTTGGGCGAGCCGAATTCAAGCTTGCCGTGGTGGCTCAGGATCATGTGCAGGACCAGCGTTTTGAGTTTCGGCGGGAAGTTGGGCAAGCTGTCGATCACCTTCTCAGTGAGCGCGGCGCCCATCTGGATGTGGCCGAGCAGCGTTCCTTCAATGGTGTACTCGAAGCCGATCTCCCAGCTCAATTCGCGGACCTTGCCGATGTCGTGAAGGATGACGCCGGTGAGAACGAGGTCGCGGTCGAGGAGCGGGTAGTGGGGGACGACGCGGTCGGCGAGGGTGCAGAGGCTGATGACGTGCTCCAGCAGGCCGCCGAGCCAGGCGTGGTGAAGTTGCTTGGCAGCGGGAGCTTCGCGATAGGCCTGGGCAAGAGCCGGATCGTCGAGCATGGCGGAGAGCAGGCGCTTGAGATCGGGATTGGTGAGGCTCTCGACAAATCCGAGCAACTGGGCCCAGAGCGCGGCCACGTCATAGGCGGTGGAGGGCAGCAGGTCGGACTTGTCGACTTCGCCGGGCTGGGCGAGACGGAGCTGATCGACCTTCATCTGCAGGCGGTCGTCGAAGCGGGAGGCGCTGCCGCGGGCTTTGACGATGTCGCCCTTGTCGAAGTCCTTGGCGATGCGCGGGTCGAGGGGATCCCAGACGCGGCCTTCGAGCTGGCCGGTCTTGTCGCCGAGGATGAGGTTCAGGTAGGGCTTGTTGTTCTTGGTGGTGCGCTGCTGTTTGGATAGGACGAGGAAGAAGGAATCGAATTTTTGGCCTTCGTCAAAGTTGGCCAGGTCCGCGATGTAGATGTCTTTCATTCTGCGGGAAAGAATACAGCAAGCGAGTGGGGGCTACCAAAGGGGCGTGATCGCGATGCGAAAATGGGAGCGGCGAACGAGTATGGATTCTTCTGACAACGGAATGGAGCTTGTGGTGCGGCCCATCGAGGCACGCGATGCCGCGGATGTGTTTCTGCTGACGGAACAGCTTGGTTACGAACGACCAAGGGAGGCGATTCTGGAATGGATTGAGCGAGTTGCCTCGGACACGATGAGTCAGGGCGCGTATGTTGCCTGCCTGGGCGACGAAGTTGTGGGTTGGATTGAAGTATCGGTGGAGAGACGCCTGCAGACAGCGCCGTTTGCGTTGATTGGCGGGCTGGTTGTGAAGGAGGGGTTTCGTGGTAGAGCGATTGGCAGAAGGCTCTGCGAAGCGGCCGAACCCTGGAGCTGGGAGCGCGGGGTCGAGGCGGTGCGCGTAACTTCGCGGGACACACGAGCAGATGCGCATCGCTTCTATCTGCGCGACGGTTACAGGTTGGTCAAGACTTCACTTGTGTTTGAAAAGAAGAGGCCGGGGTAGGCACGCTTTTCGATTCTTACAAGCAATTCCGGTTCGACAACTCAAAAAACACGCCGGGCCTGGGAGTGAATCCCAGGCCCGGCAGGATGAATTTCGGTACGGCTTAGTGCTGCGGTTGCGTAGCGGGGGGTGAAACCGGAGCTGCGGGAGGCGCAGCTTGCGGAGTGGGCGCTGAAGGCGTGGCGCTTGAATCCGGTGTAGTTTCAGCCGGCTTCCTATTCTTGTCGGCCAGGCGCGTCTTTTCCCCGGTGGTAGCCGTTGCTTTGGTTTTCTTTTTCTTCGTCGTATTGGAGCCAAGGCCGAGCGGGGCGGCCTGGGTTTGGCGATCGGCAACTTCTGCGGCGTCTGGCGGCGCGGGAGCCTGAGGATCAACCTTGAGTCCGCCGGTCGTGGATTTGTGCTTGGCTACCCTGGCGCGATCGGTGTAGCGGGTCTTCTGGGTCGGTCTTTCTTTTGTTTCGAGCGGATTGACCGGCTCCGGCGTCGCAGCAGCCGGCTGCTGCACTGCGCCGGCGTCTTCGGTGGTCGCGTTGGGCGCATTGGGCAGTGTCTTGGTCGGAGCCTGGCCGAAGCGGATTTTTTCCTTCTTGCCGGGCTTCTCTGACTTGTTCAGGCTGGCGTTCTTCCTGGTCGCGGGAGCAGTCTTGGTGGTGTCGGCAGCGGCCACGACTTGCGGACCCTTCTGGCGGAACGTATGCGTAGTTTCCCGATAGCGGGTGCGCTCGACCTTCTTCTTTTTCTTGGGCGCGGGCGGCGTATATGCAGCGTAGGAGATGGGGTAGACCGACTTGTTGGGGCTGGCGCCGGTGTCGACGTAGCCAGGCTTGATGTCGATGTAGGCCTGCTCGCGCATGGTGGTCAGGTAGTCGCGGATGGCCGGCTCCATCTTGCCCATATAGTAGTTCTGCTCCACTTCCGGCTCCACTGTCTTGAAGTCGGGAGGGCCGCCCTGAATGTGTTGCACAACCTTGAGAATGATGTAGCCCTGTTTGGTGCGAATGGGGTCGGTGTACTGGCCGGTGTTGAGCGCAAAGGTTTTATCTTCAAGCACCTTGGCGAGCGCGCCGCGCCGGTACTGGCCCAGATCGCCGCCTTCGGCAGCGGTTGAGGCTTCACTGAAGGACTTGGCGAGTTGGGCGAAGTCGCCGCCCTGGTGGAGCTTGGCTTCAATGTCGTCGGCCTTGGCCTTGGCTGCGGCCAGCGCTGCGTCGTCGGGCGCGGAGCCGTCTGCCGGTGCGGGGACGGCGATCAGAATCTCGCTGAGGCGCACGCTCTCCGGCTGGCTGTAGTCTTCCTTATGCTCCTCGAAGTAGCGCTGCACTTCACCGGGGGTGAACTGAATGCGCTTGCCAACTTCGTCGCGCATCACCTGCTGGGTGATGATGCTGTTGCGAATGTTGGCCTTGAAGTCTTCAAACGAGACACCTTGTTCCTTGGCGGCCTTTTCAAGGTCTTCAAGGGTTTCAAGGTTGTATTGCTTGCGAATCTCGTTGAGCTTCTGAATCAGCTCTGTTTCGCCGTTGATGCTCAGTTCCTTGCCTTTGGAAAGCCAAAGCTGCTGATCGATGAGGCTACGCAGCAGGTCTTTGTGGCCGGCGGAAATCTGCTGCAGCGTGGCGCCTTTCTGGCGCGCCTCGTCGTCCATCTCCTTCATTGCGCGGTCGTAGTCAGACTGGGTGATGATCTGATCGTTGACGCGGGCAATGATGTCCTCGACGGTAACGCCGCCGTATGGGCTCTGCGGCGCGGCGGGGCGGTTCTGCGCCAGTGTGGAGCTTGCGAGCAGCATGGCGCCAATGGCCAAAACCGCGGGAGTGCGAAATAGATTCAGAGTCATAATTAAGGACGCGGCAGGGGACAATTGCTTTTACCCCTGAGGCATAGACGCTATTGTAAATGGCTGGGCAGCAGGGAGCGGGGAAGAAGCACGATTATGGAGCAAAGGGGGGAGGAATTACGCAAAATCATCCCGGCGCTGAGGCAACCAAGGCGTTCGGGATGATTTTGCTGAAACGGCGGTCTATTTTGGCTCGGCGGCTTCGGGCTCCGGCACGACAATGGTGAGGGTGTTGGACTTGACTGACACGCTCTTGTCCGGATGGCCCGTGTCCGTCTCCCTGGAGACCGTAATTTCGTACGTGCCCGGCTGGGACATTTCGTACGCGAAAGGTCCCGTAAGGCTCAAGATGTCCTCATTTGACCCCCCAGGGCTAATTATGTCGCTTGGAGCGCCGGTGGCACATGGCGTTTGCTTCATTTTCGCCTCGCCAAGGCGCCGCGCCGCCGGGTTTTGTTCTTCCATTGGCACACCATTATAAACAATTGCGACTCCGTACAGGCCCCGCAAGGTCGCGCAGCCGTCTAAGTGAAGCGGCTCGCTCGACACATTTGTTATGACGATCCTGAGTCTATGCTTGCCCGACCCTCGACCATCGTGGCGGTACTCCGAAATGCTTAGAGCAAATTGTGGTGCTGGCCGGGGGGGCAGCGCGCCATGGCCGAGGCGCTGCGCTTGGACGCAAGGCGCAGCCGTCTGCACCGCAAGAAGAAAGACGCAAGAACAAAGAACTAGCCTTTTCATTTTGGGCCCTCCTCATCTCCCGCCGCCGGGGATAGTTTCGTTTCGCCCTTGGTCAAAACGCTCTCGCCACTGGTGGTGGGCGTGTTGTAAGAGATTGTCGTCCAAACCGGCAGCCCGTGACCAGGCGCACCGGTGTCGGTGCTGGCGCTATATGTGGCTGTCGTCGCTGTCTGCTTCCCTGCTAGCGACCAGGGCGGCCGATTCTTCGTATTCTGATCCGCAGTTCCAGCAACCTTCCACGTCACGTATCCGATGGGAACATTGATGGAGTCCGGATCCGCATCCGTGGACCACAGGAGAAACATTCGAAACGATATCGTCCTGGTTTCCGTGGTAAGGTCAGGTACGCTCGTAGGCAAATCCACAGCCGGCGCGTCGGCCGTTTCAAAATTAGGTGTGGTTGCTATAGATGGGTACGGATCTACGGTATCTAGTGTATTCCGCCATAAATAGAGTCATTTATATATC
>PLPU01000001.1:3942-10956 GCA_003159975.1 Acidobacteriaceae bacterium | reverse complement strand
GGATGTTGAATTCATAGTACGTCACGTACTATAGTACGCGACGTACTATCTGTCAACAGGAATTCAACCGGGCTCCCCAGCTCTCCCTCCCGAGACCGGGGAACAAATGAAAGCTGTGCCCCATTCATTCGAGCTCCATCGTGATGAGTGGGCGTCCGGCTTCCCAGACTCGAGAAGGCAGAACACTACCAACGCAGCGCCGACCCCACCGCCTCAATTGTCCCGTGGTAGAAGTACTGCCCCAGCCCCACCGTAAACAGCCAGCAGCCATACAACGCATGCTCAAAGCTTGAAACCGCCAGCGACCCTGTCCTCTCGTAGCGCCATGCGAAAAGAAGCCCGCCCGCAAGCGTCAAATCGACCGCCAGCCAGTTGCGAAAAATGATATGCAGAAACGCGAACGCAGCCGCGCTGGCCACAATCATCGTCCACTTTCCCTTGAACAGTCCCCCGTAACGCTGAAAGAAAAACGCCCGGTAAAGCAGCCCCTGCGGATAAACGGAGAACACCGGGTACGCCACCATCACCACCGCCCAAAACAATGGATGCGGCCTCACCAGGCTCCACTCCAATCCCGGCGCAAACCGCCGCACTCCCAGCCACAAAAGCACCGCGAACACCATGAAGATGGCCAGAATCGCGCTGATGCGGCCACGCAGTTTTCCGGCGTCCCAGAGCTTCGCCCGGTCAAAGTGCGGATCGCGCAGCAACTGCCACATCGCATACCCTGCCACTATCCACAGCAGCGGCAGCGCCGGCACACGCACCGGCGAAAACCGGTACACCAGCGGCAATCCAGCAAAAACCAGCAGAAACTCAATGGCCAGCCAGGCGCGCATCATCCTCAACCACACCCCTCCGCAAGAATATCGCCAGGCGCCAGATGCCGTATCGACTGCCCATCCTGCGAACGATGGGTGGCTGCGTGTATCCTCGATTGCGGGAACAAGCGAGAACCATCCCGAGCCGCAAAGATCCCGAAGACCCCCACAGGAGACATCGTCATGCCGTCGAAGCCCCTCGTTGCTGCAGCCGTCGCCGCTCTGCTTGCTTTTCTGCCCTATGCCCATGCCCAGGACAACGGCCCTTACAAGGTCCTCAGGATTCAGCTCGTCGGTGGCGATGGCGGCATGGACTACGTGACCGCCGATCCCGATGGCCGCAATCTCTACGTTGCGCGCTCCGGACCCGCCGGCCACATCGGCGTCTTCAACCTCGACACGCTTGCCCAGGTGGGCGACATTCCCGGCACCAGCGCGCACGGCGGGGCGGTCGACACCGCAACCGGCCACGGCTTTGCCACTTCGAAGGCCATCACCATGTTCGACGCCAAGACCTTTGCCATTCTGAAAAAGATCGAAGTCCAGGGCAATCCCGACGGCTACCTCAACGACCCCTTCAATCACCGCTTCTACGTCCTCAGCCACTCCGAGCCGAACATCACCGTCCTTGACGATAAGGATGGCTCCATCCTCGGCACCATCGACATCGGCGGCGCGCCCGAGCAAGCCGTCACAGACGGCCACGGCAAAATCTACGTCGACATTGAAGACAAGGCCGCCATCGCCGTCATCGACGCGGTCACCATGAAGATGACCGGCAAGTACGACGTCTCAAGCAAGGGCGGCGGATGCGCCGGCCTGGCCCTCGATGCCAAGAACAACATCCTCTTTGCCGCCTGCCGCGACAACAAGAACATGGTCATCCTGTCGGCCACCGACGGCCACATCATCACCGATCTGCCCATCGGCAACGGATGCGACGGCGCCACCTTCAACCCCGCTACGATGGAAGCCTTCAGTTCACAGGGCGACGGCACGCTCACAGTCATCAAAGAAGACTCGCCCACCAGCTTCTCGGTCGAAGAGACCGTCCCCACTCCCGCGCGCGCCAAGGTGCTCACCCTCGACACAAAAACCAACCAGATTTACACCATCACCGCTGAATATGGCCCCGTCCCGGCCGTGCCCGCCAACGCGCCCGCTCTGCCGCCCGGCGCTCCCGCATGGATGCGCACCCCCCGCCCACCCATGATCCCAGGCTCCTTCCAGATTCTCGTCATCGGCAAGCCGTAAGCCGTTCGCCGCGACCAGCGCATTTCAGATACGCTGGTCTGAAGCGCATGACCTTTACCCACACCATCGGCGCCATTCGCTACACCTTCAACCATCTGCGCGAACTCCTTGCCAAGGCCACGCCCCTGCGCAGCGGCGACGTCCTTGCCGGCCTCGCCGCGCAATCCGCCGAAGAACGCGTCGCCGCCCAGTCCGCCCTTGCCGATCTGCCCCTCGCGCATTTCCTCTCCGAGCAGATCGTCCCCTATGAAACCGACGAAGTCACGCGACTCATCGTCGACACCCACGATGCGGCGGCCTTCGCCCCTGTCCGCTCCTTCACCGTCGGCGAACTCCGCGACTGGCTGCTCTCCGATGAAGCAACTCCAGCCCATCTCGCCGCCCTCGCGCCCGGCCTCACGCCGGAGATGGCAGCCGCCGTCAGCAAGCTCATGCGCGTCCAGGACCTGATCGCCGCCGCCGCCAAAATCCGCGTGGTCACCCGCTTCCGTACCACCGTCGGCCTGCCCGGCCGCCTCAGCGCAAGGCTCCAGCCCAATCACCCGGCTGACTCGCCCCTGGGGATCGCCGCCTCCATCCTCGACGGTCTCCTGCTCGGCTCCGGCGACGCCGTCATCGGCATCAATCCCGCCGGCGACAACGTCGCCGTCACTCGCCGTCTGCTGCGCATGATCGACGCTCTCCGCCAGCGCTTCGAGATCCCTGTGCAAAGCTGCGTTCTGGCCCACATCACCACACAAATCGCCGCACTTGAACAAGGCGCGCCCATAGATCTTCTCTTCCAGTCCATCGCCGGCACTGAAGCCGCCAACCGCAGCTTCGGCGTCAATCTTTCCCTGCTTAACGAAGCGCACCAAGCAGGCAAGTCCTTAAAGCGCGGAGCGCTCTGCGCCGACGGCAGCACCGGCGACAACATCATGTACTTTGAAACCGGCCAGGGCTCCGCGCTTTCCGCCAATGCGCACCATAACGTCGACCAGCAGACCCTCGAAGCCCGCGCCTACGCCGTCGCCCGCGCCTTCCGTCCCATGCTCGTGAATACCGTGGTCGGCTTCATCGGCCCCGAATATCTCTACGACGGCAAGCAGATCGCCCGCGCCGGCCTTGAAGACCACTTCTGCGGCAAGCTCCTCGNNGACGACATCATGCTCAACTACCAGAGCACCAGCTTTCACGACGCGCTCTACCTGCGCCGCGTGCTCAACCTCCGCCCCGCTCCTGAATTCGATGCCTGGCTCGCCGGCGACCACTTCCTGCGATTGACCAGCGAAGCCCACCACCCCGAAAGACTGCTCTCCGCATGAGCGAAGACATGCAATCCGGCTCCCTCGCCGCAACCCTCCGCGCCCTCACGCCGGCCCGCGTCGCCCTCGGCCGCACCGGCGTCAGCCTGCCCACGCGTGCCTTGCTCGATTTCCAGCTCTCCCACGCCCAGGCCCGCGACGCCGTGCACGCCCACCTTGAAGCCGCCACCCTCGCCGCAACTCTATCCCAAATCACCAGCAGCCCGGTCCTCCGCCTCCGCTCCGCCGCGCCCGACCGCGCCACCTATCTCCAGCGTCCCGACCTTGGCCGCCAACTCGACGATTCAAGCAAGGCCCTGCTCCTCGAAAACCAGGGCCAATCAGCCTCTTTCGATCTCGCTCTCATCGTCGCCGACGGCCTTTCCGCCCTCGCCGTCGACCGCCACGTGCCGCCGTTACTCACAGAACTTTTTCCGCTTCTCTCCGGCTGGAGCCTCGCCCCCATCACCGTCGTCGAGCAAGGCCGCGTGGCCATCGGCGATGAAATCGCCTCCGCACTCCACGCGCAAATTTCCGTCATCCTCATCGGCGAGCGCCCCGGCCTCAGCTCGCCCGACTCGCTCGGCGCCTACATCACCTACGACCCGCACCCCGGCCGCACCGACGCCGAACGCAACTGCATCTCCAACATCCGCGCCGAAGGCCTGAGCTACACGCAGGCCGCCGCCCAGCTCGCCTTCTACCTCACCCAAGCCCGCCGCCGCCAACTCACCGGCACAGCCCTCAAAGATGAAACCAGGCTGTTAAGTTGATGGATGAGAACGCTGTTGAAAAGCTCCCGTTCGGCATCGTTGCGCGAAAGGGCACGACGTGACAGCCTGCCGAAAAACCCCACCTTGGCGTAGATGTGCGAAAGGGCACGATTTCACAGCATGCTGAAAAACCCACCTTGGCGTAGATGTGCGANNCACGACTTCAGTCGTGCCGCAACGAGCCTTATAATCAACGCGGGCTTCAGCCCCTGAGGGATGTTGTTCGGCCAGTCGTCGAAGTACAATTTTTCTTTCCGCCAGCCGTGCATTCAAATTGAAAAGAGGCGCCACCGAATGAACATCAAGCGCTGGTCAATTCGCGTTCTGATCGTCCTGGCCGCGGGCTTCGTCCTCGCCTACCTCGGCGACTGGGGCCTCTTCAAGCTGCGCGGCTCCCCGCAATCCGCCGTCACAGTCAACCTCTTTCAGACCGTCCCGCTCAAAGGTAACAAAGAGGAATACGACTATCTCGGCTCCCAGCAGCAATCCTGCTCGGAGTCGCTCTTCCCCCATGCTGGCCTTAGCGCCTGCTGGCAGTTGCGCCGCAACCCAAATCAGACCACCGCTCTCTGAAACTCCTCAAAAGAAAAGCACCGACCGTCATCCTGAGCGAAGGGAAAGCCTGCCCTGAGCGAAGCCGAAGGGGACCTGCTTCTTGTCATCCTGCCCTGAGTGTTCATGGCCCTTCGGCCCACCGATGGGGATGAAAATCGTCGCCTCTTCTCCCAAGCGCTGTCATCCTGAGCGACCGGAGCGAAGCGTAGGGAGTCGAAGGACCTGCGGCTGCTTTTGCTCTTGCTGTTGCCTTTGCCTTTGCCCTTGCTGTTGCGTTTGCCCTTGCTTTTGCCCTTTATAAAAACATCGGTCACCCTGAGCGACCGAAGGGAGTCGAAGGACCTGCGGTTGCCCTCCAGACCAATGATTTTCGAGAGAGCGCAGCCGAAGGGGACCTGTGTCTTCTTTTCGCCCTTCGGCAACGCGTCTCCATCACATTGTCAAGTGATGCAAAACACGCACATAAACTGCATCCGCCGCTAGCATCGTGAAATCCAGCGTCCGCGAGCAGCCATGTACAGTCGCACCCAAAACGAAAACGGCAGCTACAACACCCGCTGCCTGTTCTGCTTCATAACCATCGCCTCGTGTGTTGAAACAGAGCGGACGCTCGATCTGCTCGAAGCCCGTCACCTCTGCCCCGAACGAGTGCTTGCCGATCTCCTCGCCCACCAAAAGTCCTTCGCCGCCAAATCCCAATTCAACTGAAGCTGTTCGAATAAATCAGGCTTTGAAAGGGCACGATTTTAATCGTGCCATTGACGTTCGAAAAACGAGCGTCGGCTTCAGCCGCTGAGGGATGTCTGTCTCAAGATTCGATCAAAGGCGGTTTTTTCGCAGCCACTTTATTGAGGACTGCATAAGTAACGTCCGGATAAACGCGCCGGAGGCGCAGAGTTGGCTAGCCCCGCGCCCCAGCGTGGGGAAAAGGGATTCCACAAGCTCGTTACGGAATCCCGTAGGGACGGCGCAAGGACATCATTCATGCAGGAACCAATAGCCCCCGAGGGATGTATTCACTCCGGTCTGGGTCGACCTGCGAAACTGGGTCTACAGTTTCAACCGCCCCTCTCACCCCATCCGCGCAACATCCCGCAACTGCCGCGCCGTGGCCTCAAGAAACGTCTCCACGCTAGCCCCCGCCGGCTGTTCCAGCCCCGACTTTGCCTGAATCGCCGCCGCGATCCGCTGCGCCAGCGCCTGTCGCGTGGCCATGCTCATGTCCAGCCGTCGCGCGAAGAACCCCTCCAGCACCTCCAGATCCGCCGCCGACAGTTTCGCAATCCCGTGCATCGGCAACGTCAGCGCCGTGTGCGGCTCCGGAATCGGCGCGCTCGGCGCAAACAGTTGTGCCGTAAACGTCCGCGAACCCGACTCGCCCCACAGCGGAGTTTCCGGCTCGCGATCCCGCACCACCAGCGTTCCCGCCGCCAGGTCCCCGAGCCGCTGGTGCTGCTTGGTCACAAACATCGTGATTACTCCGACCGCGTAAATGCCGGGAAACTGGTCCACAAACCGCACCAGGTTCCGCGCCATCGACTCAAACAACCCAATCGCCCGCCCCGTCCGCTGGATCACGCGAATCTTCGCCACCCGCTTGCCCGGCGTCCGTCCGTTCCAGAACGCCTCAAACAGCGTAAAGTACCCCCAGTTCACCAGGAAGATGACAAAAATAATCAGCGCCACCGCCCATTGCGCCGAGATTTTTGAGAACGTGTGCATCGCCGGCAGAGTGATCAGCGCCAAAATGAAAAGCACCAGCGCCCCCGCGCCCCAGATCAGATAATCCACCAGCAGCGCGATAAACCGGCTGCCAATCCCCGCCAGCGGCATCTCAATCGCCACCAGCTCCGGCGTGTCAATGCTAAGCTGGTCTTGACTAAGCTGACCTGAATTCGTTTCCATGGCGCATATCCTCTCCAACCAGTGGATTCTCAAGCGGCGGCCCCACTGGGACCGGCTGTCTAACCTGCTCGCGCAATCCGACGCAAGCGGCCTCGGCCAGCTCTCCCGCACTGAACTCCAGGAGATGGCCCTGCTCTACCGCCAGGTCGCCGCCGACCTTTCCGTGCTCCGCCAGGACACGACCGCCCGCCACTACACCCTGCATGTGAATCAGTTGCTGGCTCGCGCCCACCATATCATCTATTCCGGCCGCAAGACGAATCTGCTCACCCTCTTCCGCTTCCTGCGCGACGAGTATCCGGTCATCTTCCAGCAGCAGATCGGCTACGTCATCGCCTCGGTGCTCATCTCCGTCGCCGCCGGCATGCTCGGCGTCATCCTCACCTCTGCCCGGCCCGAATTCATGCGCCACTTCGTCGGCCC
>PLPU01000001.1:0-3876 GCA_003159975.1 Acidobacteriaceae bacterium | reverse complement strand
GGCGTCATCGGAACCGCCTGCCATCAATACGGCATGTCGGTCGCCCTGTGGAGCTTCGTTGCCGCCCACGGCTCGCTCGAGCTGCCCTCAATCCTCATCGCTGGCGCCGCAGGCCTGCGCCTAGGCCACGCCATGCTCTTCCCCGGCAACCTGCGCTGGAAAGAGTCCATCGCCCGCGGCGGCATCGAAGCCACCCGCCTCGTCTCCGGCATCATTCCCCTCCTGGTAATCGCCGGCTGCCTTGAAGGCTTCTTCTCCCCCTCGCAAGCCCCCGTCTGGCTGAAATTCACCGTAGGCGCAATGCTCTTTACCCTGCTGAACCTCTGGCTCTTCCGGCCCACCAAACAGCAACCCGCCCAAGCGGCCTGAGGCTCAATGATCGGAATTCACAAGCCGACTTTTAGAGGAGTAATCCGTCCTCAATGAGCGACTCGCCGGAGATAACCAACTGACCCCAGGGTGAGCCGTTTTCGCTCGCTCCTGTAGAACGAAAGCAAACGATGGACTGCGACAAGCCCTCTTTAACGAGCCTTCGCAGTGCTAAACTGCGCGGATGAGCATGAATCATTATTTTGAGTTCTTTGATCGAGCAGCCGCTGATCACCTTTGGAATATCACTTGGAGGACTCTGATCCGGCGGAACCCGCAGATCGCTTGGCTACAGTCTACAGAACGCGTAGAGGTGGGTTCCTATGACGGCAAGAGCCTTCGACAACTGTTGACATTTTGCATCCAGCAATCACCCAAGCGGATCGAGGCGATTCTTGAAACTCGGAAGGTGGCAGACACGCTGAGACGTTGTAGCGGCCAATTCTTTGCCATGTCCGAGTTGATGAACAACGCACTGGACCACTCGGGGAAGTTCATCGTATCCGTGGAAATCCGTGACGTTTATCCTTTGATATCGATTGCTTGGAAAGCTTTTCATTCGGACCGGATCTCCTCAGCAACTTTGTGGTCTGTATTTAAGCTCAACAGCGTAAAGCCGACGGACCTTTCAGATGGATCTCAAGCGGCACCGAGGTGGGTTAAGGATCTGCTTCCCTGGCATCGATTGTGGGATCCAATTTACTCGTGGCAGGGTAAACGGTTTATAGAGGACGAGTGGAGTAATTGCTTGGGACTGGCCGACACAAGGCGTTTTATCTCATTTGTGCGACGAGCAAATAAGGAGAACTGGGCAACAGCGTCCCCAAATACAAGGGCGAAAGCTGCTAGTACGTTGCGATTCAGGGATGATCCAAACTGTATTCGGATTTTCAAATGCATGCAGAAGGTGAAACAACTGAAGAGCCCGTGCGTGACTCGGATGTGGCAATAGCCCGTTGCGCCGCAGAACAGCTTTTCCGCTAGAAAGTGAAGATACTCTATTGTTCGTTCGAGCGACGTTTTTTTGAATATATTAGCTCCGCGCTTCGTGTTGCCAGCCAGTCGAGGACTTCAGTAAGCGTCTCCAGAGGCATAACATTCGCGGAGCCTTTCCGATCTGCTTCTTTCCGTCGGCGGCTTGTGCCCGGCGGAAACCAATGGCTTCTGTAGAGGTCTGAACCCACGACCGTCAGATGCTCTCCAGCTTGGAAACCCGCCGCGTCTTGGATCATCGCTTGAACGACTTTGTCTGCCTTCGAAAAGCAGTCACTAATCGTGGCCGCATCTTTCTCCTTATCCGTGTAAACTCCGCCCCAGGCGAGGTGAAGGAACATACGCAGGGAACCATGCACAAGATAGTACTGGATTGCATATGAGTTAACGCCGTGTCCAGAGTGGGAAAGTACCGCGTAGTCGGGAACCTGCTTTCTTTGGACCTCATGTACATAGTGATCAAGGTCGTAGGGCGATCTGCGGATGAGTCGGGTGGAGAAAACCCACGGGCCGCGCTCCTTTAGCTTCGCCGCAAGCTCCTCGGGAAGCGTGGGGAAGGCCAGTCCCGCATTACTGAAGAGCTCCCTCGCCTTATTGATGTCGGTCATCGACTCAACCTGCCAGCGCATCGAAATCTTGAGTGAGCGTGATGTTATGAACTCTGAGCCGAGCTCCACATCAGCTTCATGTTTTTAACAAGTTCATCCAGAGCATCAGCCGTATCGAGATTGAAGAGCGGAATCGTTTCCACTCCAACGGGCAGAACGCAGCAAAGTCGGCGTCCGTCAGCCCTTTTGGCACCGAGAGAACTCTTCACCGCTGCCTTGGTCGTGAGCGGGAAGCCTTTTGTGGGATCGGACCCTACGAGAGCTTTGGGGACTCTCTTCAGTTCGGAATTGCGCACTTCAAATACCTCTTTGGAATCCCAGTGTTTGTTCCCAGCGGACCATTGGTTCATTACCGCGTATTGGATCTGCGGTTCGAAGGACTCGCGCTTCTGCGGGTCGACCAAAACGACCCTCACGGCAAGCAGAGCCTGGTTAGCCCCGATCTGAGCTGAGGTTCCCTTCTGCGGCTTGTGATTCAGCCCTTCTTCCGGCTCATCTCCGTCATCCTCAACATCATCCTCATCTTCGTCGCCATCGTCATCTTCGCCGATTTTAAAAGTGAAGAGCAAACCATACTCGTTGCGGATTATCCGGCGTGTCTGAGACGGGCCAGCTTTGCGAAATACACCAGGCAAGAGGACCAATGAGTCAGGCTCCTTTGCTAGTTGAGCGCATAATCCGGTGATGAGCCGATCAACTTCGCGGTAGAGATGATGGACACTTGTGATCGCAGAGGCAACTGCCGAGGCAAATTCTTCGCGTGTAATGGTGCTGCTCATTTCAGGCTCACTTCCTTCCGCTATGCTTGGGAACGCCAAGAACGAACGGCGTGTTGTGCGATCCCTTCTAGAAGCTCGTGACTAAATGCACGGCGAAGACCAAGCTCCGCCGCGTCGCCAGCCGGGTTCCAGCGAAGTACCATTGCTGGCTGAACAGACTCTGGCTTAAATGCACTTTGAAACCGAATCTGTGGGCACCCAGTTCGCATACTCCAACCGAGGATGTGGATCAACTCGGCCTCCGGTAAGTGCCATCGAGAGAACCCGCAGAAGGTATCAAGCCCGCAGTATCGCAGGTACTCGACAAGATCACTCCTCCATCCTTGATTCGCAGCGCCAATGACATTCAAGACTCGAGACAACGACTGCCAGGTTACGAGACTTAAGGTCGTAGTCCTGTGGAGCCGCTTCGTCGATTCTTCAATCCGCTGATTAGAATCTTCAATCTCCTTGCGAGCACGGCCTTGGCGTCTCTCATCGACAACATAAAGCTGGATAAGTTGACAATCACGAATGGCGCATTCGATTGCTTCCGCATACTGTTTACGCTGCGATACGGGTAGAGCAATGGACCTGTACTGGCGGACTAATTGATCGCCAACGCTCTCATCTTCCTCTGATTTGAGAGCTAAGTCATGCCGATCCGACCGATATTTCGCCTCGACAACAACCAAGACATTTCCTAATCGAAAGACAACGTCCGGCTCTGCCTCAGCAAGGCGCGGCCAAAACCAATACTCTATTATCGGAGTTCTCTGTGAGGAACTTGGAGGAATACCTAACCACTTCTCCAGGAGTTTCCAGTCTTCAGCCCAGAAGATCGCCCCGAATACAGTGGATGTCAGGGCGTCCTCGAATCGTTCCGGTCGAAGTTTGAACTCGTCGAGCTTCCGATGTAGGAGCGCATGCAGCATCGACTGCAAGTTTACATCACGAAGTGGCCAGCGAGGCACCTTGCGCTGAACCCGCAAGCGTCTTCTCACGATTACCCCCAAACCCCCTCCGTTCCTCGACCAGCTCCGGCTGCGTCCTCGACCACACGCCCCTCACACCTTCAAAAAAATCCTCTTCCGATACATGATCCACACCGGCACAAAACAATACCCCAGCGTAAACACCGAGTAAGC
>PLPU01000155.1:1174-5610 GCA_003159975.1 Acidobacteriaceae bacterium | reverse complement strand
GAAGGATGGGGCACCCGGATTTGAGGTTGGGAGGGGGCGGGATCAGGGTGGGGTTCCGCCGAATGATTCATGCCGTCCCTCCAGGACGGCGGGGCATTTCGGGGGATGCATTCCACGGGTTCCACCCTTCCACGGGTTTCACCCGTGGCTATTATCACTTGGCCCCTGCCGGGGCTAGGCACCTGCGGTGCAGACTGTGATTCAATAGTAGAGATGGGATTGGCTAAGAGAGATACGGTGCGGGGGCGGGCGATTGCGGCTCGCAGGAAAGCTCGCGAGTATGCCATGGTCGTGCGCGCCCTGGCCTCCACATCGCATCCGGTGCTGGCGCAGATTGTGCCGGCGCGGTTCTGTAACCTTAGCTGCGGCTATTGCAACGAGTACGACAAGGATTCTGAGCCGGTGCCGCTGGACGAGATGTACAGGCGGATTGACCACCTGGGACGGCTGGGGACGGCCATGATCGGCATCTCGGGCGGGGAGCCGCTGACGCATCCCGACCTGGACGACATTATTCGACGGATGAGAAAGACGGGCGCGATTGCCGGGATGATTACCAATGGCTACCTGCTCAACGTGGAACGCATAGAACGGCTGAACCGGGCGGGGCTGGACCACTTGCAGATCTCGATCGATAACCTGGTNNGTGGTGGGCGGGGGATTCAAAGACCCGAACGACGCGCTGGTGATTGGGAAGCGGGCGCTGGAGCTGGGGTTTGAGTCGACGATCGGGATTATTCACGATGGGAGCGGGCAACTGAAGCCGCTGAAGCCGGAAGAGGCGCGGGTCTACTTTGAGATGAGCAACCGGCGGAAGAGCAACTACGCGCAGTTTGACAAGTTTCAAGAGGCGATTGCGGAGGGACGCGAGAACGACTGGCGCTGCCGGGCTGGGTCTCGTTATTTATATATTTGCGAAAACGGGCTGGTGCACTATTGCAGCCAGCAGCGCGGGTATCCTGGGGTGCCGATTGCCGACTATACAACCGCGGACGTGAAGCGTGAGTTTTTGACGGCGAAAAGCTGCGCGCCGAATTGCACGATTGGATGCGTGCACCGGATCAGCCATATCGACCATTGGCGGGCGCCGCAGACTAGTACGATTTCGCCGGGGATGGATGGGGCGGGGGCGGGGCTGGTGCAGATACATACTGGGGACTGAGGGACTGAGGGACTAAGGGACTAAGGGACTAGGGGACTAGGGGACTGAGGGACTGAGGGACTGAGGGATTAAGGGACTAAGGGAACAGATGCGGTCGCGTTCTTGTTTTAGATTGCAAAGTACATTCGTCGGGGGCTGAAGCCCCTTCTCTCTCTATTTAGATATCTTATGGCACCCTTCGGCTACGCTCAGGGCAGGCTCTGAAGTCGTGCCCTTTCGCACATCTACGTCCGCATAGATACGTCGAGGTGGATTTTTACCAGGCTGCTGAGTCGTGCTCATGCGTGCGGAGATTATTGGGCTTGGCGTTTCTTCTTTAAAACAACAAAGGCAATGATGGCGAGGATGATTGCTGCTACTGCGGCCAGGGCCCATTTGTATGTAAGTGGGAAGCCGGCGGGGGGATGATCTGTGGGCGGCTGATCGCCGGTGGGGGACAGCGGCGTTGTGGGCGATGCGGTCTGGGTGGGAGCGGTTGCTTGTGGCTGGGGCTGGAGATGCTGGGGCTGGAGACGGGTTGGCTGGAGTGGTGGGTGAGGCGGCCGCTGACGCGGCGGGAGTGGATGAGGGGCCGGCGGAACCGGTGTCGGCGAGGGCCTGGTCGATGACGGCGTAAAGATCCTGGGCGGGGCGCTGGACTTCAATGAAGGGACGGCCCCGGCTGCCGGAGGTGACGATGAAGACGGTGGGGGTGTGGTCGATGCCGAGGCGGACGCCGATGTCGTTGTCGGCTTTGACTTCAGCGAGGAGCTTGCCCTGGGGATCGATGGCGAAGGGCAGGGCGATGTGGTGGGCGGCGGCGAAGTTTTGGGTAAAGTCGCGGAGCAGGTCGGGGTTGTTGTAGAGGGTGGGCTGGGCGGTGAAGACGGCGTCGCGATACTGGTCGCCGAGGACGCGGGACTTGAGGTCGAACCAGCGGGCGTTGGTGGCGGCGATGGGGCTCCAGGCGTGGGCGGGGATGAGGAAGTCGTGGCGGATAAGGGGGATTTTGTACTTGGCGGCGGCGGCTTCAACGATGGGGGTGGTGCTGGCGCAGACGGGGCACTCGAGGTCGACGAACTCGACGATGGCTACGCGGGCGCCGGGGGGTGGATGGAGGGATGAGGCGTCGCGGACCTGGGTGGGGGCGGACTGGGCGGCGACGGCCGCGGCGGCGAGACTGAGCAGAGCGGCGGGAAGGAATGTGCGCCGGAACGGGGAAGCGGGTCTGGGCATGTTGGTTGGACGGCTCATTGTGGGACATTGTAACGTCCACCTGCACAAAAGCCGGCATGCCGATTTAGCGGGTTAGCCCCGGCTGCGCGGGGATAGCGAGTTGGCGGGGTTTTACTGGGTATAGGCTTCATGCTTCCCACCCTTCGCAAAAGCGCGAAGGATGGGGCACCCGGCTTTGTTGGAGGGTTGAGAGTGGGCTGGACGAGCTTTGTGGCTTCCCACCCTTGCGCCGGAAAAAAGGCGCAAGGATGGGGCAGCCGCCTTGTTGGAGGGTTGAGAGTGGGCTGGTCGAGCTTTGTGGCTTCCCACCCTTCGCAAAAGCGCGAAGGATGGGGCACCCGCTTTGTTGGAGGGTTGAGAGTGGGCTGGTCGAGCTTTGTGGCTTCCTACCCTTGCGCCGGAAAAAAGGCGCAAGGATGGGGCAGCCTCTTCGATCTTGGATTATTTTGCTTTGGCGGGGGTAGTTTGGGCGAGGGCTTCGTCGATGAGTTGGAAGAGCTTGGTGCGGTCGACTACTTCAACGAAGGGAGCGCCTTTGGTGTTGTTGGCGGTGACGACCCATATGGTGGGGGTGTGCTCGATGCCGATGCGCTGGCCGAGGGCGTAGTCGGCCTTGACTTCAGCGAGGAGCTTGCCCTGGGGGTCGAGCGCAAAGGGCAGGGAGATGTGGTGGTCAGTGGCGAACTTGGCCGTAAATGTGGCAAGGACTTCAGGGCTGACGATGGAGGGCTGATTGGCGAAGACCTGGTCACGGTACTCGTCGCCGAGGGCTTTGCTTTTGGTGTCGAACCAGCGGGCGTTGACGGCGGCGAACAGGCTCCAGTTATGGAAGGGGAGCGGGAAGTCGTGGCGGATCCAGGGGATGTGGTAGGTGGTGGCGGCCTGCTTGAGGATGACGTTGGCGCGGGAGCAGTCGGGGCACTCGAGGTCTTCAAACTCGACGATGGCGACGCGGGCTCCGGCGGGGGGACGGAGCGCGGCGGGGTCGTGGACCTGGGTTCCGGGCTCCGGCGGGGCGAACTGGGCGTGGGCTGCCGCGCCCGCAAAAAGCGCGGCGGCGGCGAAGGCCAGAAAGAGGCCGACACGTGTGGTGCGAGCGGAAACGGGCTGGGCAAGGCGCATGAAGCGATGCATAGAGGTTGGATGGCTCCCTAAGAAACATTGTAACGGGAGAGATGGAGTTATTGGCGGTCGCGCTTGCGGGCGGCGATCCACTGACGCCATTTGTAGTCGGCGTAGAGGGAGGCGGCGATGAGGAGGACGGCGAGGATGGCGAGGGCGAGTTTCATGGCGGATACAGGATCGCATGGATTAGGGACTAGGGACTAAGAGACTAAGGGACTGGTTTCGGCCGCATGTTGAGCAGTCTTGGGCTCCCAGATCCCAAAAGCGGGGTCTGGGGCATCCAGTTTGCGANNGCGTCATAGGCCATGGTGCGTGCGCCGCGCTGGGTGGGCAGGGTTTCGATGGTGGGATAGGCGGGGGCTGCGGTGTCGACTACGGAGAGGACTCCTTCACCGCAGGAGGCGAAGGCGAGGTGGTGGGTTGGGTCCCAGCCTGCGGCGTCGGGACCGTCGCCGATGACGGGTGTGGCGAGGGACGTTCCGGTATTGGAGTCGGTGACGGCCATGTGCTTGTCGCAGACGGAGAAGAGGCGGTGGCCTGGGACGTCAAAGGCCAGGCCGCTGGGCTCTTCGCAACCCGTGAGCGGCCAGGTTGCGGTGAGTTTGAGGGTGTGGGCGTCGAGGCGGACGAGTTCGCTTTTGTCTTCGATGTTGTCAAAGACCGTGCCGTTGCCGTCTACGGCGGGGAACTCGGGCTTGCCGGGGAGTGGGATGAGGGCGACGACTTTCCGGGTAGCGGCGTCAATGACGGCGGCGTCTTTGCTGCGGCCTTCAAAGGCCCAGACGGTTTGGGTTGCGGGTTCGAAGACGATGCCGTCGGGGCCCTGGCCGCCGGTGGGGACGGTGGCGACGGTGGAGAGGGTGGCGCGATCGAAGACGACTACAGCGTTGCCGCCGCCGTCGGAGATGTAGCCGAATTTGCCGGCGTTGTCGAG
>PLPU01000155.1:0-1158 GCA_003159975.1 Acidobacteriaceae bacterium | reverse complement strand
AGGTAATCCCAGCCGCCCTCGCCGCCGATTTTCCAGTGATCGATGATTTTGTAGGGGTGCTGGGCGGAGAGCAGGGATGGGGTGATGAGGAGGGTGGAAAGGGCCGCGGCTGCGAGGGAGTGGGCGAGGAGACGGGCGAGAGGGTGATTTTGCATGGACGCTCCGAGTGGAATTCTGCCGGGCTAAGGATAGCATTCCGCGATGGAGGTTCGGCGCCGGCCATGCAGGGCCGAATCGAGGGTGGATGGATTAGTCTCTTAGTTGATCTGGCTTTGCTGGTGGACTCAGAGTGGGATGGTTGAGCTTTGAGCCTTCCCACCCTTGCGGTAGAAAAAACCGCAAGGATGGGGCACCCGGATTTGTCGGTAAGAAGGATAGAAAAAGCAGGTTCTTCGACTCCCCGTTCGCTTCGCTCAGGGGCGCTCAGGATGACAGCAGGGAATGGGCCCCGGGCTGCGAAAAGGAACGCAATTTTGCGCATTGTTCTTTCGAATATCGGGACGTTTGGCGATATCAATCCTTTGATCGCGATTGCGCTGGAACTGAAGCGGCGCGGGCATGTGCCGGTGATGGCGGTGCCGGCGGTGTTTGGTCCGAAGATTGCGCCGCTGGGGTTGGAATTTCACGCGGTGCGGCCAGACATTGACCCCAACAACACGTTGATGGCGGAGATGGTTTACGACGTGAAGAAGGGCACGGAGCGGGGACTGCGGGAGTTTCTGTTTCCAGTGCTGAGGCAGACGTACGAGNNTATGTGCTGGCGCCGCTATCGTTTTTTTCGGCGTTCGATCCGCCGGTGCTGCCGATGTATCCGCGACTGGCGCGGGCGGACAAGACGGTGCCGGGGATGGGAAGGGCGATCAAGCGGCTGGCGCGGTTTGTGAGCCGAAAGTGGCCGCAGCCGATTTACGAATTGCGCAGGGAATCGGGATTGGAGCGGGGACGGAATCCGCTGTTTGACGCGAAGCACTCGCCGGAGCTGGTGATGGCGCTGTTTTCGCGCGTGCTTGGAA
Source organism: Acidobacteriaceae bacterium (assembly GCA_003159975.1). Taxonomy (GTDB): domain Bacteria; phylum Acidobacteriota; class Terriglobia; order Terriglobales; family Acidobacteriaceae; genus Telmatobacter. Next base: position 145 of record PLPU01000155.1, on the reverse strand, counting down.
CCCCACAGAAGGACTGGCCGGAGCACACGGAGATTACGGGATTCTGCTACTACGATGCGGACGCGGGGAACGCGGCGCTGCCGGCGCATCTGGAGGCGTTTTTGAAGGCGGGGCCGGCGCCGGTGGTGTTTACGCTGGGATCGGC
>PLPU01000072.1:0-11131 GCA_003159975.1 Acidobacteriaceae bacterium | reverse complement strand
TGAACAATCTCGTACTGGAGCGCCTTATCATTGACCACATTCGCACGCTTGATCAATTCATCATGCGCTGCTTGTGTGCGTTGCTCTTCCGCAACCGCAATGGTGTAGTCGTTTGCAGCCCTTTGCACCAATCGATTGGTCTCATCAGCCAAGGACCTCCTTATTTCAGCCAATTGGGCCTTCTCTTCGATCAGTTTTGGGTATGCGTCACCATAGCGCAATTCATCCTGCTTCAGCTGCACCTCGAGCGTCGATTCACTAGTCTGCAATGTCTGAATCAGAGCCAGCGAAGTTTGCGACTGCGGATTGCCGTTCCCGATGACACCGCTTCCCGCAAGACCCGATATCAGCTTCGGGTCTCTGGTCTGTACAATCTGATTCACAGCTCCTCTAAGGATTCGGCTTGCTTCGGCTTCACTGAGAGACAAGGTAGCCTGTTGCAAGTGGTCGAGCAGCGGGCTGTAAACCATGGTTTGGCCCGCTGCATTTGTGCCACCCATGTCATAGGTTTCCGTCTCTTTGCGAAGTTGGGATTCCTGCGCCTGCATGTCATCAGCTTGCACGCGCACCGCTTCAAGTTGGTCTCCGAGCCAAGCCGAAGTCTGCTGTGTGGACTTGTATTTGGTTTGGAAGTTAGATTGGGCGAGGTCAGCGACCATCGTGTTCACAATCTGTGCTGCCAAAGCAGGGTCCGGACTGGCGTAACCGATATTAATTAGCCGTGTGCCGTTGACAACTTCCACCTTCAAATGACTATTGAATACCTTCAATGCTCGCGCTCGTCGACTCGGAGAATCCATGAACGCTGTACCAGGCTCATCAGGCTTTGAGGGCATTGGGATCAGTCGAAGGAGGTAGTCTAAAGGATTTAGGTCAATGTGTGGCTTGAAATCTTGTGTGTTTTCCAGTCCTAACTCGTCAATAACGTGAAGTTCCAGAGCGTCGGATTGAAGTTCCGCCTCTTTTGTCGCAAGCGTGACATTTTCTTCAAGGGGATTTGACCCTTCCTGAGCTGTTTGAGAACTGCCCGGAACCAGGCTATTAAGGCCTAGAGAATCGTCAGGCCGTTTGATCTCGACCACGGTCTCAGCCTTGTATCTGCGCGTTGCGACAAAACAGTAGACGACTCCCAATAGAAGGAACGCCAACGACATCCAGAGGATGGTTAGTCGTCTGCGGTGAAGGAACTTCAAGAGATCACCGAGCGTCAGGAGCCTGCCCTCGCCCGCTTTTCCTTGGTCAATTGTCTGCTTTGGTTCCATCCATTCCCCAATATTTCTAGATTTCGTTTCGTGCTGGTTATGGTAAACCTAATGACCACAAGCCTGAAATGACACCAACCCGTGATGCCAGCCACGCTGGGGCGAACGTCCTCTGAAAACCTTCGATTACATCTACTGAATTGTACACGGTCCGGAAGGCCGGAGCCAAGCAATGCTTCCTCTCGATGCCGACTCGCGCAAATGTCCCAGGATCACTGAATGAATGGACCAAGAAGCGGGTCAGCGCCTGTAATGCAAGATAAATCCGATCTCGCTCTCTTGACCCGCTCGAATCGAATGCGCGCATCCTTCCAGAATCCGAATTTCATCATCGTGAAAGCGCGGCACTCACGGCATAATATGCCGGCTTTTCACGTAGATCCGCATCAAGCAGCCCTGGACGGTGGGGCGCTCCATCGGGTCTTCCGTACCTCGGAAGAGTCTTCTCCGCCCAGTCATACCAGTTATTTTTGTCGGTGTAGCTCCAAAATGCGATTACCGTGGGACTTGCAATCCGGGTCATCAGATCCAGGTACCGTTTGTATACATCCGCGACCATTTGATCTCTGCGCTCTATATTAAGCGGAAGCTGTGAATCGTTGACGTCCAGTTCCGTGATCTGGACTTCCAGCCCCAGGGACCGAACCTCGCCGATGAACCGCTCCATGTTCGAAGTGGCCATAGTCTTTTCCGCAAACAGGTGCGATTCGATTCCAAGTCCGTGGATCGGCACACCGGCAGACTTGAGTCTTCGAAGCTGGGCCAGCAATGCGTCACGATTCTGCTGGTCGCCGGGATCATCCGATTCGACATAGTTCTGGTTCCAGATCAGGCGTGCGTGCGGGTCTGCGCTCGCGGCGGTGTGAAATGCAATATCGATATACTCCGGGCCAATCAAATCTACCCACGGATGCGCTGCGAGCAAATCGGGTCGCTTATCCCAAACGTTCAGCGGTTCGTTGAGCACATCCCAGGAGTGGATCTTTCCCGCATAGCGTCGCACAACCGTGTTTATGTGCTCTTCCAGAAGAGCCCGTGCGTTGCTGCGTGTTGCGTAATCCATCACCCATTTCGGTGTGCCGTAGTCGGGCCAGGCGAGGTTGTGCCCACGAACCTGCAGTCGATTCTGCTGTGCCCAAACCATGAACTTGTCGGGGATATCAAAGTTGTACACTCCCGGCGCCGTGTGCACGGCGTCCCACTTGAGTTCATTTGGAAACGTCAAAATCCCAAAGTCGCTAAGAACTCGCGCGACCAGTGGCTTAGCATAGGCAAGCGCTGAGTAGGGCATTTCTGTGCCCACGAGCCATGGAGCGCAATGCGCTCTGTCTTGGAGTCCGACCGGATTTCGGATTGGAGCGCACTTGGCTGCCGCTGCCAACGCTAACGATGCATCGAAAAGAAACTGTCGACGGTCCATTATCAGTCCCTCCGTGTGTGTGGACATGAGCTAACGAGTTTCTGGATTGATGCGGCGCGAACACCTTTTCGAGTTTACGCAAACTGGCCCGCGGGCCAAAGCAGCAATCTATATGCCTCTTACAGCAAAGATGACCGTATGAAGCAGAATCGCGAGATCAAGGAAGAAGCCGCGGTTCCGGATGTAGTACATATCATACTGGATGTTTTCGTGGATATGGAAGGCGCGGTCCGCACTGAGTTGCCAAAGGCCAGTAATGCCCGGGATCACTTCGAGTCTTTGGCGTTGAAAGCTGTTGTACTGGTCCACCAGGAATGGCATCTCCGGCCGAGGTCCAACCAGCGACATATCGCCTGCGAGGACGTTGATGAGCTGAGGCAGCTCGTCAAGGCTCACCTTGCGGAGCAACCTGCCAACCCTGGTGATGCGTTCATCCATAGGAGTCGCCGGAGAGACTTCATAGATGGGGACGTTGTGGTACATCGACCGAAATTTCCACATCTGAAAGCGAACTCCCCGCTTTCCGACTCTCTCCTGTTTGAAAAATGCACCTCCCGGCGATTCCAGAGAAATCAGAATGACCATAACCAGCAGGAGGGGGCTCAAGAGAACCAGCAGAATTGCAGCGGCGCAGAAATCGAATACCCGCTTCACCGCGTCATAGAGAGTCTTGGCTTGCGGAGCATCGATGCACATAATGAAGAGCCCATCAACGTCGACGGTCTCCATCCTGTCGTTGATCGGCATGGATCGATCCGAAAGGACTGCGACTCGGACATGAGCCTCCTGCGCAGCATCAAGAGCCATTTCAAACTTCTCTTGCGACAGACTCGGAACAGCAACGATCAGCAGTTCACAGCGGTGTTCCACCAGAAGAGCACGGGTTATCGGTCCCTTTGCAACCGACCCGACCTCAGTCCTTCGGTATCCGAGCCCAGGTACCCGCTGTCCGCTAAGCGACGGATTGTCATCGACGACCAGAATGGGGATCCACCCAAGCTTCGGCGATGACCAGAGCGCCGAAAGGAGACGTCGACCCGTACCCCCCGCACCGTAGACAATCGTCCGCTGAACCCCGACGCCGCGGGTGTGCATCCACTTGATGCATCGAATGACAAATTGCTTCTGAACAACCTGGCAGAGAGGTAAGACGACAAGTGCGCAAGCAAGCACAGATCGAGAGATCGCAACCCCCAAAAGGAGGCTCAGTGGAATCAGCAAGCACCATGCCTGGGTGGATGCCCTTAGAGATCGCTCTGTTTCCCGTATCTTTAACAGACTGATGCCGCCACGATAAGCGCCGTCCGCTCTCAGCAGAAGCAGAAGAAGAACCGCGACAAGCATCGCAATCCTCTCCTGGTCCAATGATGGATGCGAGAGAAGGATGCTTCCTTTGAAACGCCAAGCACCCAGTAGGTACGACAAATTCATTGCAAAGGCAGCCGTTGCGAAATCGGCTGTCATTTCAATTGCGGTCAGTACAACGCGAATCGCAAGGGATGACCGCGATGGCTGTCCGGTATTTCTATCTGATTTGGTGGAAGCCATAGCGCCAGTGGGGGGAACAGACCGTTCCAGCTCTCCTTACGATGATATGAATCATAAAGCAACCGCTTCGGTTTAAGATACTATCGACCCACCACACGCATTGCGAAGGGCGATCGGAAGTGAGCATGAGGCAGCCGCTTTCAAACACGCTCCATTGTTTCTTAGCAAGACTTTTAGGAATACATCCCGGTGACACGCCATGCTTCCTGGTCCATTTGCGGACGGAAAGAGCCGCTGGCGCACACTCAATTCATTTCCGCGACGCCGCACTAAGAGCCAATTGATAGATCCCTTTCAGATTGCTGTAGACTACTTCGCTTGAGTAGGATCGCTCAAACTCATCTCTTGAGAACCTGCGCAGCTTAGCAAGTGCTGTTCCTGTCGATGGAAACGCCGCAAGCTTAGCTGCCAGATCCGCGGAATCACCCGCTCTGAAAAGCATTCCGGTTCTTCCGTCTGTCACGATAGTCGAGATCGGACCGAGGTCCGAGGCGAGGATAGGTGTTCCTTTGGAGAAGGCTTCTATGACCACCCGGCTCAGTCCTTCATACCAAATCGACGGAAAAACAAGGGCAGCCGCTCCAGCCATCTCCGCTCGCACCCTCTCCGCGGATACCTGTCCAAGGAATTCAATGTTTGGCAACCCGACGGCCATTGCTCTCAGGTTCATTTCGTCCGGGCCGGTGCCAACAATCTTGAGTTTCCGGGATGTCTTTGCAGTTTTCCAGGCCCGTAAGAGTACCGCAGCACCTTTCTCCTCGGATAAGCGCCCGACGAACAGAAAATCGTCATTGTGGCCCGATCCGACTCCGGTATCCTCGACGCTGTTGGGCTTAACGACAATTCGCTCTGCCGGAAACCCGCCGGCCACGAATTTGTCTCGCATGAACGGCGTAAGCGCGATGTAGTAGTCGACCAGGCTGCGCCAGGTGCCAAGAATTCTATGTGCTGTAATCATCGCAACGACCGACCCGGTCTGGGCGCGGCTGCCCCGATAGCATTTGTGGATCAAGGCCGGCCAAGGTATGGCCTTTCCCAGGCAGTCCTCACAGATCTTTCCTTCTCTCAGGAAGGTCGCGGCCGGGCATAGCAATCTGTAGTTGTGGAGGGTCTGTACCACCGGAATTCCCTCAGACCGTGCCGCGTAGTAGATGGATGGTGAGACGAGCGGGAAGAAGTTATGGACCGACATCAATTCGATCTTGTTCTTTGATATAAGCTGGCGCACGGCTGCGTGATCCGTTCTGCTCCACACGGAACGAATTCCGATGGACCAAGGCTTCGCGCTCTTGATCAGACGATTGTCCTGAGCGTATACGACAACATTATGCCCGTGCTTTCGCAGCAGTTCCACCTCGGTGGCGCAAGCCTCGTCCTCGCCTCCGGCGAACGCATATCGATTGTGCACAACCAGAATGTTCATGCCGGCAGAGTTGTCAACCTTAGGAGCTCCGTTAAACAGTACCATCGATCATCATCCGCAGGCATCCTCGAGCGCTCTCAGGATCAGATCCTTCATGTGCCTCGAGCCGATCGGCTTAACAGTTTCGATTGCCTTCGCGCGCATGGTGTTCCAGGTTTCCCGGCTGCAGTCGAGCGCCCGGCTCAAAGCCTCGAAAACCTCATCCGAGTGATCAGGCCGGAACCTCCAACCGTTTTGCCCCTCAGCGACAAGGTCTTCGACTGCCTGACTATAGACACTTCCCAGGACGGGCAGGCCGGCAATCATTGCTTCGTTGACGACAAGCCCCCATTCATCCGCAAGTGCAGGGAGGGTGAAGATGTCCGCCCTGTGATAGTGGGCCGGGAGTTCACGATAGGGGACCTCGTCGAGCAAATTCAAGGCGTAATTGGCCGGACGCTTCCATGATTCGACTGTCTCCCTCAACGGGCCTGTGCCGACAAGAGTCCAGGAGATTTCCCTGTCAGGATGCAGGCTGCACCACTTTGAAAGCTGTTCGTGAAACTGGGCAAGCCCCTTCCGCTCAATCAACTGGCCCGTATAGAGCAGCTTGCAAACACGATCGTCGGCGCGAACAGACGGTCCGGCAAAAAGGTCGTTGTCTGTAGCCTGGGGAACCACATGAATTCTCCGCCGCGGGTATCCGAGGCCCTCAATATAAGCCGCTCCACTGGATCCATTCACCAGCACACCATCGGCGACCTTGAGGATCAGGCGACGAACCAGCTTCCGCAAAGCACCTCTGTACTTCTCGGTGACCAATGAAATGGTTGCCCACACCAGGAGCTTTGTTCGGGGAAAGAGACATTTGTATAGGGCGGCCTGGACTGTCCTCAATCCAAACTCACTGGCGATAATCGCATCCGGACGGTAGGAGCGCAGTTGGAAGACAGTGTCGTATGGAAAGTGGATTGTCCTGTCTTCCTGAAAGCCGTTTCCATGCACATCGCGGGAGGACCAGGAAAGACTTCGCTGCACGGTCACGTCAAGGGCGCCCCAGTTCGCATTCCAACGCCGGTTGGATTCCATCTGGACGGAAACGAAAATCCGGAGGGCTCCGACTGAGCCCATCAGCAGTTCCAGAACCTTGATGCGGTAGGGCGGAAGAAAGTTTGTGAGAAGCGCAATCTTTCCCTTAAACTCCGCGGCCGCCCGAAGTCCTGAGTTGGGACTACCTGATACATCATCAATTGATTCAGCCATTTAGGCATCCATTTGCCGCTACGTTCAGCCGGGACATTGCATAAGACAAGAACCGATGGCGAAAAATGGGCAGAAGCATCAAGGAACACGATAGAGGAGCGCACCAAGGGAGGCACCCACGATGGCTGCGCCGTTGACGAGGACGGACTTTGCTTTGCTGGAGGGGACGTAAACGATGTCCTTATCTCCGAGGGCCGGCGGAACAGTTTTACCGGTTGTCATGGATGACAATTTGACCGTAATCTCCAATAGTCGTCCGTCCTGACGGTGCAGAACGCGAATTTGATCCGTCGACGCCTCAAGCGAGGTTCCTTCGGCCAATGTTAAGGCCTCCAGCAGATCCAACGAACCCCGGTTCAGCATCAAGTATCCGCCAGGGCGATGAACTGCTCCGAGAACGTAAACAACGCCCGCGCGACGAACTGTGACGATATCGCCCGGCGCTACGGTGATGTCCGCTTTCCCTTTCTGGCTGTTTTCCTTGTCGTACTGTACATTCTCGACGCCATTTTCGCCGCCGGCCGAATGCTGGATTTCGATCTCTGGCCCAGCCTCGGCTGTCTCGCCTCCGGCAAGGGCAAGCGCCTGCGACAGGCCAATCGGAGACAATATCTGGAATCTTCCTGGCGTTTGCACCTCGCCGAAGACCGTAACGTAGCTCGGAGCAACCTGCAAAATGTCGACGCTGACCTGAGGATCTTTGAAGAATTCCCCAGCTACGAGTGCGTCCTTGATCTTAGCCCGAACATCGGTAACCGACATTCCTTGAACCTGCATAGGCCCGACGAGGGGAACATTAATCTTGCCGTCGGCCGTCACGCGTAAAGTAGCGTCCATCTCGGGAGCATCAAATACTCCAAACGTAAGAAGGACTCCGGGAGAGAGCTTAACCTTTGCGAAGTTCTCCGGCACGGCAGTGACTCCATTTTGTGTCGTCGCAGACGCAGGAGGAGGACCCGTCTTTTTTGTTTGCGAGAGGGGTTCGGATGTCACTGTACCGCTGGTGTCTTGCGCATCGACGGAAATGGCTCCGACCAGCGCCAGGCAGGCAAAGACCTTCATGCAAAGTTTGAAGTTCTCAGTCATTGCCGCCCCCGTAGTAGTTCCTGTCGCCATAGTATCCGTAGGAGGAATTATATTCGGAGGAACGAACGTCGACAGCATTGAGGACGATTCCGAGCATCTTATTGCGGGAGGAATCTAACAACTCGAAAACGCGGCGGAGGAAGAATCGCCGAGTTACTCCGGATTTGACGACGAGTATAACGCCTTCCACAGCCTGCGCAATCAGCACCGCATCGGTTACGACAAGGATGGGCGGAGCATCGATGAAAATGAAGTCAAATTGACTTTTCAAGGATTCCAATAAGCTGCGGAACTTCATTGATCCCAGCAATTCAGAAGGCATAGGAGGGACTGGGCCGGCGGTCAGAACAGACACGCTTTCAAGGTCGCGATGCCGATGAATGACGGTCATGGGATCGAGGTCACTCGACAGACATTGGCTGAGGCCGCTATCGTTCGGAAGGTCCAATCTCGAATGAAGTGTTGGACGGCGCAGGTCGGCGTCAATGAGCAAAACGCGACTGCCCTGAAGCCCAAAGGCGAAACCCATGTTAAAGCAGGTGGTGGTCTTGCCATCGCCGCTCAAAGCGCTTGCAAACAGGACCGTCTGCGGAGGCCGGCTTGAACGGCTCAGCAGTATTGCAGTTCGAATCTGGCGATACGACTCGGCAAAAACCGATCTTGGCGACCGAAGGACCCATGCCGGCGAAATATGATCGGCGGCATGGGTTAGCTCGGATCCATATGCGACGGGTACCCCCTTTGAAGTGCTTCGCCGATCGAACAATGGGACCAGGCCAAGCATCGAAGAGCCGGGTATTGACGCAATATCTTCCGGGATAGAAATGACATCATCGCGGGTGTTGCTGGCGAACACCCCGAACAAGCCGGTCATGAGGCCGGCTAGCAAGCCGATACCAAGATTCTGGACTGGCTGAGGACGGGACGGACTGGATGGAACCCGTGCAGGGTTCACAATCGTGACGTTGGACGACTGGGCCCCTGAAAGGACTCTGGCCGCTTCCAGTTTGCCGTACAGGCTCTCATAGAGGGTGCGATTCGAAGCCTCTTCCTGCTGCAGCATCAGCAACTGGTCCGCGCTGTTATTCAGTTGCGCAATCTTCTGCTTCTCATTTTCGACACTTTGACGAATGGAATTCTCTGTGGTTACCGCGAGATCGAAGCTGTCCTTGGCTTGAAGGCCGATGTGCCGCATCTCTTGTGCAATTTGAGTGTCCAATTCAGACAATTGGCTTCGAAGCTCGACAATGATCGGGTTCCTCGCTCCATACCTGGTGGCGTTTGAAGCAAGTTCAAGCTTGACCTTTCCCTCTTGAACTCGAAGCTGTTTCAAGAGATCGATATTTTCGCTCGCAGCCGAGAAAAACGAAGCCCCGGAAGGGCCCTCGGCCATCTGGCTCGATGCCAGTCCAAGGAAGACATCGGCATTTTGGCTTTGGGAGAGTTGATATATCGCTTCACTTGAGATTCGAGCGACTTCTGCCTGGGTCAACTGCCGATTAAGGTCGCTCAGACGATCCAGTTCCGCATGATCGTACTCGGGAGCGCTTTGCCCTCCATGAAGTGTGTCGACCACTGGGGAAACGCCAAGAATTCCGACTTTCTGCCTGAAATCATTCACTTCCTTCTGGCTTTGGCTGACCTTCGCCTTGAGGTCGGAAATCTGATTTGTAAGCCATTTTGAAGTCTTCGCCGTCGCGTCATAGCGCTGTTGCGTGGTCTCATACAAGTAGGCATCCACCACCGCATTTGCTACCGCAGCCGCCTGTTGAGGGTCTTTGTCGGTGTAGGTTACATTGATGAGCCGCGTACCCTTCACCATTGAGACGCGCAGACGGGACTCGAAAAGCCGAATTACGCTATCTCTGAATTGAAGATCCTGCTCCCACGCGGAGGCGTCCGCGCCCTTCAAGACGGCAGTGTGCGGAATAGTGACAAAGGGTTCGCGTTCGGCCAGCGAGAGGTCTTCAATGACCTTGATTGCGATGTCATCGTTCGCGATGACCATCTCATCGGTGAGCAAATCTACGCTCAACTCATCTCCCACGCCGATTTGGGCACCAACGCCCGACAGATCGTCCAGGCTGAGGGCAGAACCACCTTCTTTGTGAATCTGAATGGTAACTGTCGAACTGTATCTTCGTTCCGCGACCCAAGTCAGGAGCACGGCGAAGAGCAGTCCGCATGAGACGCAGGTTATGAGAAGCCATTTTTTCCGGCGGATCACAAACAGGGCATCAACCAGATGCATCTCACGCCTATGAGCCAGCCGACGGTTAGGGCGGTCATCGCCTTCGATGTGATTCGGAGCATCGTCGCCCTGCGGCGGATAACTTGCATGCATCTGTGGTTCTACTCCCCAGAAAGGTTGGTCGAACAGCCGTTCTCGTCAGTTTTCATGGCAATTAACAACTCAGACTCAGGCATCCACGAGCACGCGAACATCCGCAGTTTTTTCATTTTCCGTTGAGGGGCTTCTTATGGGAACAATGAGCCTCTTGCCCCCCGCACTCTCAAATCCGAGAGCCAGGTCCCGAATTCACATGCGCCCCACTGAATGCCAGAAGACCGGACGTGCGGACAGGACATTGACTCACTCCCAAAGTTAGCTTATTACGACAGATACGAANNATACGAATTGCACAATTGGCCGAGAGCACCTGTCCTCAAGTTAAGATGGCAGAGAATTATAATAAGGGGAGGCGCCGGTCGGAGGCAACTTCAAACCAGTTGCCAACATGCTCCGGGCCGGGACAGAGGAGAATGAAAGTGCCAGTCTCTTTGCGCTCGGATGGATCAAAGCGCACACTTCACATCATGTCAAGCCTCGAACCATCGGGGATGGAGATGATGTTCCTCTCCAGCGCATCGGCTTGGGCCCGCCAGGGGATCGAGTGCGATATTTTGAGCATGGCTGCTTCTCTCGGCTCAATGGCCCCCAGGCTGAAAGCAGTCGGCTATGGCATCTTCCATATCCCATTCCGCTCAAAGTACCGATTTCTGCCCAACATCGGCTTCCTGCTTCACTTTTATCGTCTTTGCCGAGACAGAAAGTACCATGCAATACACATTCACACAGAGACGGCGCCACCTGTTTATGCCCTCCTTGCAAAAGCTGCCGGCGTACCCACGGTGGCATTGAGCGTTCAC
>PLPU01000483.1:0-3674 GCA_003159975.1 Acidobacteriaceae bacterium | reverse complement strand
GCGTTCGAGCCAGGCTCGGGCTTGAAGACGGCCGGCCGGAGTGGCCGGAAAGCTGGATGGATTCTCATACACCGCGCGGATCATCGATGTTAGGAATGGCGGCTGGGAGCGGGTGAGATAGTAAGTCCGGTTGGCATTGAGCACGGCTCCATAATGCTCGATTTCAAACAGGAAGTTATCGACAATGCCTTTGGCCAGGGCGGCGCGGCGATCGGCTTCAAGTCCGATCACAATGAAGTAACTATCCCAGCCATACATTTCATTGAATCGTCCGCCGGGAACGACGTAGGGGTTGGGCAGATAGAGCAGGCCCGGGGTGTGCAATTCTTCAGGACGCACATCGCCGAGTTTTTCAATGCGACGAGGCAGCGCGATCACGCGAACATGACACTGCTGTGTGAGGTTGGTTAGCTCAGGCGGAGCCGTAAACTCGGCGGGAAGATAGAGTACGGGATCGGCGGCGATCTTGATGTCAGCGAGCGAATGACAGTCGCTCATGGAGCGGGTGAGCGTGTCCCACGCGCCGTGAATGTAAGCGAGCGTGGCGGCCGGATCGGGCTGGGCTGATTCGTTGGTCTGCGAGGATTCATTGGGCGGGGCGGGCACAGGCCTGGCGCCGGCATCCTGAGCCTGAACGATTGGATTTGCGATTGCGGATACAGCAAAAAAGAACAAGCAAAACAGCTTCATGAATGCTCCAACGGAGATCGCTCGAGAATTTCTGGAGTTTAACGCACTGGACGGGTGTTTCAAACTGGCATCCGTGGTGAAGTGCCCGAAAAACAGAAGCAGATTCTTCGACTCACCACCCCCGAACTGAAAAGCGTTCGGGGCCCCTTTCGCTCAGAATGACAGCACTTTTGAGATGCGGGAACAGTTCTCGCATGTCCGGTGTCTACAGATAGCACAGTGGTTCCGATTGGGATAAGCCGAGTGCCATGAGCACCGCTCCCCGCGCCTGTTGCTAACGGAAGGCGCGCAGAGCGGCCTGCCCCTCTGCGCTTTTGAAATACTCCCGGCCGGCGCGGCTGAATTTCGATTCCCGGGAGGCAGGCCATGTTTGAAGACTCCACTTTTGAATCCACAGGCAGGATCCGCACCCGCAGCCGCCGCTGGATGATCGCGGCATTCACCGTGAATGGCTCCATTGTGCTGGCGTTGATTTTGATTCCGCTCATTGACCCGCAGGCGTTGCCTCGCGTGGACATACCGCTTTTGATGGAAGCACCACCGCCGCCGCCTGCGGCTGCGCCGGATCCGCCGACGCCGCAGCCGGCACATGCTGCGCAGGGCGGAGGCAATTATGCGCCGACCGTCATCCTTGCACCGACGGCGATCCTGGACCACATCGGCAGGGACCGTGGGCCCGCAGCCGAGCCCAGCGACGGAGTTCCAGGTGGGATCGGTCCTGGCATTCCGGGCGGAATTCCCAACGGATTTCCTGTTCAGAGTCGCGCGCCGGTTGTAGTGCTGGCGCCGAAAGGGCCGGTGCGCTTGCCTTCCACGATGGTTGAGGGGATGCTGATCCACAAAACCATCCCGGTCTATCCGTCCATTGCCGTTGCGATTCACACGGAGGGCACGGTGGTGTTGCAGGCCACCATCTCCAAATCCGGGACCATTGAGAATCTGCGCGTGCTGAGCGGTCCGCCGATGTTGCGGCAGGCGGCGGTGGATGCTGTGGCGACCTGGCGCTATCGGCCCTACCTGCTGAACGATCAGCCGGTTGAGGTGGAAACCACGGTGAATGTCGTGTTCACGATGGGGCGGTGATTTTTTGGGTGGGGCCTCAGGGGCTAAAGCCCGCGCTCCTCTTATGCCCTTTATTGCCGGGGATGAATCCCCGGCCTACCGCCCGCATGAGTTTTGCAGCAGGGGGATGAAGCTGAGCCCTTTCAAAGCCGGTCGTGCCGTTTTCGTGCTCATTGCCGGGGATTGAATCCCCGGCCTACCGCCCGCACGACTATACACCGGCTAGTTTTTCGCGGGTCAGCTCGTTCCATGTGGCGATGGATTCGGGCATGGGCGGGCTGACTGCGCCGGGGGCGATGGGCGCGATCACTTTCTGCGGTTCGACGGTGCCGCGCTCATCGCGAAGAATGCCTTTGACCCAGCCGACGGCGGCCAGGCCTTCGCGGCCGGTAAAGGTCTGTTCCATGTAGAACCAGCGCTCGTCCCAGCAGACCAGGCGGGAGGTGAGATCGAACGCGGAGAAAAGGGGCAGGGAGCGGCGGTAGGTGATCCAGACTGCGCCCACCAGCGGCTGCCAGCGCTTGCGGACGATGCGGGTGAGAATGCCGGTGCGGGCGAGGAGGTGGGTGCGGGCGTAGTCCATGATGTTGAGGTAGCGCGCGTTGTTGAGGTGGAAGTTGAGGTCGATATCGTTGGGCCAGACGCGCATGCGGATGCGGTCTTCGTCGAGGAGGGCGAGCGGGGGCAGCGGGCGCAGATGCTGGCGGATGGCGAGGGCCGGGATGCGGACGAAGCTGATGAAGTGGGACAGGGGGGATTCCTCGCGTGGTGCTGGAATCAGTTTAGAAGAGTGCACCGGCGAAGGAATGTGACGGGAATGGCCAGGTAAGCATTCGCTGTGCTTAAAGATTAGCGTCACATCTCCGCGACAGACTTGTGGGCTAGAATTGCGCATTGGAGAATAGGTTTGCTAAATCGGCTTGTCCTGCTTGCCGGAATGATTCTCGCTGCTGATTTAAATGCGGCGGCAACCAATCCCTACCCGAATGAAATTGAAGGATTCAAATTCTATGAACGATATCTTGCTCCGTTGCTCCCGCATCAATCGGATGCCAAGCAGGTAATTCAAGTCCTCGGATCAGATCAAGGGCTGGAATTGAAAGACTGGAAGGTGGGTGCTTATTATTCGTGCCCGGAGGAGTCGGGTAGTTGTCCTCATGGCCCCCTTGGCCCTCTCTATTCCATAGAAGTCACGCCAAAGCGTCGGGTTTCTCTTCGGCATTTCAAGTTTCCTATGGCGTTCTCACACAGCTACGGCGGTGTATCTGAGATCAACATCACTTGCGATGTGTACTCGGACAAATTCGGGCTCCAGTATTGGATCGTCTCGGGCGACTTTCCTTCGTACAAAAAAGGCGATTTGTTCAAAATCGAATACAGTGCCGCACTTGAAATGAAGTGACAGGCATGGCGAATTCAGTCATACGCATACGCTGCCAATGCCGTGGCACGCCGATGGCTGGTGCTAGGTGACCTTTATCGGTGACAATCGTTGCTGTTATGAAAACACTTTCCCGCCGCGAATTTATTGTTGCTGCTTCCGCTGCAGCTATTGCTACTGCCGCTGTTCCTACCTGTGCCGCAGCTCCCTCTGCGAAAGGGCGTCAACGGGTGTTTGTCGGCTCCGGCACGCCGGAGGGGATTCTGGCTTTTGATTGGGATGCTGCTACCGGAGAACTGAGGCCCGCTGGGGTCGCCGCAAAAATCGCAACCATCGATTGGGTTACTTATTCGCCGGGACGGGAGTTTCTTTACGCTGCTTCCGAGGTTGATTCTTTCAACGGAAAGCCTACGGGCGCTGTGGCCAGCTTCAGCGTTCGGCACGGCGAGCTGACTCCGCTTTCGGCGCAGAACTCGGCGAGCAAAGGGACTTGCCATGTGGCGCTCGATCACACGGGGCGCGTGCTGCTGGCGGCGGACTA
>PLPU01000274.1:0-7604 GCA_003159975.1 Acidobacteriaceae bacterium | reverse complement strand
CTGGCGCCGATGGGATGGCCGATGGCCACCGCGCCGCCATGCACGTTGACTTTTGCTGGGTCGAGGTCGAGGTCGAGGTTGACTGCGAGAGCCTGCACGGCAAAAGCTTCGTTCAACTCGAACAGGTCTACATCGCCGAGCGGCCAGCCGGCCCTTGCGGCAGCTTTTCGCACGGCTTCGATCGGCGCGAGTCCGAACCACTCCGGCTCGCCGCCGCTGGTGGATTGGGCGCGAATCACGGCGATGGGTTTGAGGCCCAATGCCTGCGCTCGTTCTGCGCTGGTGATCACAAGCGCCGCCGCGCCGTCGCTCACGCCGGGTGAATTGCCCGCGGTGACGGTACCGTCTTTTTGAAATGCCGGCTTGAGGCTGGCAAGAATATCTACGGTGGTTTCAGGGCGAATGGATTCATCGGTCGAGAAGATGCGGGGTGGCGCACCTTTCTTTGCGGCGGGAATCTCGATGGGAAAGATCTCATTGCGGAATAGGCCATCCGCGGTGGCAGCGGCGGCGCGGCGGTGCGACTCGGCCGCAAAGGCGTCTTGCTGCTCGCGGGTAAAGCCGTATTTCGCGGCGATCATCTCCGCGCCAACGCCCATGTGAAAGCCTTTGTATGCTTCCCACAGACCGTCGAGGATCATGGAATCGACCAGTGTGCCGTTGCCCATGCGGTAGCCGGTACGCGCCTGGGGCAGCAGATAAGGCGCGTTGGTCATGGACTCCATGCCGCCAGCGACGACCATCTCGGCATTACCGGTTTGAATGGCCTGCGCCGCGAGGGCGACGGCTTTGAGCCCCGAACCGCAAACCTGATTCACAGTGAAGGCGCCGGCTTGCGGAGGGAGGCCACCGTGAATCGCTGCCTGGCGCGCGGGGTTTTGGCCGAGGCCGGCCTGGAGGACGCAGCCCATGATGCACTCGTCTACTTCCGTCGCTGTAATGCCGGCACGCCGCACCGCCTCGCGCACCGCAAGCGCGCCCAACTGCGGCGCTGAGAAAGAGTGTAAAGACCCCTGGAATTTGCCGACTGGGGTACGCACAGCCGAAACGATCACGACCTCTCTCATGTGGGATGCTCCAAAGGGGTGGGGCGAATTGAGCTTCTCTATTCAGATGCGTCCGGCGGCGCGAAGATCGCGAATTTCTTCGCCGTCGAAGATGCGGGAACGGATTAGGAAGCGAACGCCTTCGGCGTTGTCGAGCGAGAACATGCCACCTCGGCCGGGAACGACGTCGAGGGTGAGTTGGGTGTGCTTCCAATATTCGAACTGGCTCTTGCTCATGTAAAAAGGCTCGCCGTCGACCTCGCCTAACTGCACGTCGGAGTCGCCGACGATGAACTCGCCGCGCGGGTAGCACATTGGGGAGCTGCCGTCGCAGCACCCCCCGGACTGGTGGAACATGAGCGGCCCATGCTTCTGGCGCAGGACGCGGATCAGGTGAATGGCGAGATCGGTGGCGATAACCTGCTGCGGGATTTCGGCCATCGCGTTCCCTTTCAGCTACTCGTCGGTGCTTTTCAGCCCGCTCGTTTCGTTCGTCGGTTTATTGTCATCGAGTCCCGAAGAGTCGGCTGGATCGACGGTTCCGAGAGAATCGTTCACAACGCCGTCTTTGGTTTCTTCTTCGGCATCGGGATCGCGTTCTACGTTCACTCGCTTGGTTGCTTCGGGCATGCCTGGCACCTCTACAGATTGAGATGCCAAAGCAAGCCGCGGCGTTTGCGTAAGGCGTACCTCAGGAGCTAAAGCCCGCGTCGATTCGATCAGCGTTATGCCGGGGATAAATCCCCGGCATACCATCCCGGACGAGTGTTTCCGCAGCCTGTGAAGCCGTGCCCTTCCAAAGCCAGTTTATGACACGGGTTAAAAGAAGCCGAGCTTCTTGGGGCTGTAACTTACCAGCAGGTTCTTGGTCTGCTGATAGTGGTCGAGCATCATCGAGTGCGTCTCGCGGCCGATGCCGGATTGCTTGTAGCCGCCGAAGGCCGCGTGCGCCGGATAGGCATGGTAGCAGTTGATCCACACGCGCCCGGCTTGAATGCCGCGGCCCAGACGGTGGCAGCGATTGACGTCGCGGGTCCAGAGGCCTGCGCCGAGGCCGTAGAGCGTGTCGTTAGCTATTTCGAGGGCGTCGGCTTCGGTCTTGAACGTGGTCACCGAGACAACCGGTCCGAAGATCTCTTCCTGGAAGATGCGCATGCGGTTGTGGCCGCGGAAGACGGTGGGCTGCATGTAGTAACCGCCCTCTAACTCGCCGCCAAGGTGAGCGCGGCTGCCGCCGGCCAGTAACTCGGCGCCTTCTTTCTGTCCAATGTCGATGTAACTCAGGATCTTTTCCAACTGCTCGCTGGATGCCTGCGCGCCGATCATGGTGTCGCTTTCCAGCGGATTGGCCTGCTTGATGGCGGCTACGCGCTTGAGGGCCCGCTCCATAAAGCGGTCGTAGATGCTTTCCTGAATGAGCGCGCGGCTGGGGCAGGTGCAGACCTCGCCCTGGTTGAGCGCGAACATGACGAAGCCCTCAATGGCCTTGTCGAAGAAGTCGTCGTCTTCCTGCAGCACGTCGGCGAAGAAGATATTCGGCGATTTGCCGCCCAGTTCCAGCGTTACGGGAATCAGATTCTGGCTGGCGTACTGCATGATGAGGCGGCCGGTGGTGGTTTCGCCGGTGAAGGCGATCTTGGCCACGCGCGAACTAGATGCGAGCGGCTTGCCCGCTTCCAGGCCAAAGCCGTTGACGATGTTGAGAACGCCGGGAGGCAGCAAGTCGGCAACCAGTTCAGCCCAGACAAGAATGCTGGCAGGGGTCTGCTCGGCGGGCTTGAGCACTACGCAGTTGCCGGCGGCGATGGCCGGCGCCAGCTTCCATGTAGCCATCAGGATGGGGAAGTTCCAGGGAATGATCTGGCCGACGACGCCGAGCGGTTCGTGAAAGTGGTAGGCGACGGTGTCGTGGTCGATTTCGGAGATGGTGCCTTCCTGGGCGCGAATGCAGCCGGCGAAGTAGCGCCAGTGGTCGATGGCCAGGGGAATGTCGGCCGCGGTGGTCTCACGAATCGGCTTGCCGTTGTCCCAGGTTTCGGCCAGCGCCAGCAGGTCGAGGTTGTCTTCCATGCGCTGGGCAATCTGATTCATGATGTTGGCGCGATGGGTGGGGCTGGTGTGGCCCCAGGCGTGGCGCGCCGCGTGGGCTGCGTCGAGCGCCAGGTCAATGTCTTGCGCGTTGGAGCGCGGAATCTCGCAGAACGTCTTCCCGGTGACCGGGGTGATGTTCTCAAAATACTGGCCGGAAGCAGGCTCAACCCACTTGCCGCCAATGTAGTTGCCATAGCGGGGGCGAAAGCTCACTTTATCGCTGAGCTTGCCAGGATGCACTGCTGTTGCTGTCGCCATCGAAGTATCCTCCAGGAGGGAAATACCGCGCAGGTGCAGGCGCAGGGGACGCGGCGCACGAATCATACACTCGCCCCTGGCAGAGTCGGCAAGCCCACGGTGTAAACCATTGCAATCTGGGACTGCAGGCTCGATTGGCGGGGTGGTGCCGTCATTTCAGGCTGTCAACCGTGATCGAAGTCACGCTTCCAAGCGAGGCAATCGCGCTATTTATAATTTGTGGAGACGGGTGCGGATTGCCGGTGCAGTCGCATGTTCTAAAAGCGAGGTAACTATGGAACCAACAGCGATTCCAGCGGCGGTGAAAGTGGAAGCCAAGGAGGCTGTTTCAATGCGGCAGGTTGAAAAAGAGTCGCCCCTGGAGCTTTTCAACTCCGCCGAGGCCAATGCGTTGCGTGCGGAGATCATTCTCACGGGCCGGAAGCTTTGGGAGCGGCAGTACGTGGACGGCAACGGCGGCAACATCACGGTGCGACTGGGAACGGAGTATGTGCTGTGCACGCCGACCATGCTGAGCAAGGCGGATTTGGAGCCTGCCGACATCTGTTTGTCTGACATGAATGGGAAGATCCTGGCCGGCGACAGGACGCTGACCAGCGAACTGCTGCTGCATCTGGAGATTTACAAGGCGAATCCGAGGGCCAAGGCGGTGGTGCACTGCCATCCTCCATATGCG
Organism: Acidobacteriaceae bacterium; assembly: GCA_003159975.1. Taxonomy (GTDB): domain Bacteria; phylum Acidobacteriota; class Terriglobia; order Terriglobales; family Acidobacteriaceae; genus Telmatobacter. The sequence continues at coordinate 3,533 of PLPU01000274.1, read as the reverse complement.
ACCGCATTTGCCATTGCGGGGACGGTGCCTCCGAACGGGCTGATCCCGGAGTATGAGGTGTTTATTGGGCCGGCGGCGGTGGCGCCGTACGAGACTCCGGGCACGCAGGCATTTGCCGAGACCGTGCTGCCGTATGTGCACGAGCACAACACCATTCTCCTCAAGAATCACGGGGTGGTTTGCTGGGCTGACACCGTAACCCATGCCGAGTGGCTGTGCGAGATTATGGACACCTATTGCAGGACCTACCTGATTGCCAAGCAGATTGGCGAGCCGCTGGGGGTGATTCCGGAGGACAAGATCGACGATATTCTGCGGCGGAAGCAGTGGATGGGCTTGCCGGACGCGCGGATGGGACGGATTGGCGGCGATCCGCGGGGTGGGGACCCGAAGAATACCGCTGAGATTGTGGAACTGGTAAAGCGTACGGCTACGGGGTCACATAGCAGAGGCTAGGACCGGAAGCTCACAGTTTCACAGTTACACAGTACCTACCCCCTCCCCCTCCCCCCCGGTATGTTTGGAGTAAATTCTCTGTTTTCAATGGGCTGGAGGCAGAATTCTACCGTAAGTTATATTGTTCTCAATCATTTGGAAGCTAAAATCTTGAAAACGAAGAACTTGCTTGGATCGACGTTTGGCCCTCGGGGTGGACGCGGTTGCCACGGGTTGTGGGACATGCTTCATATGGATAGGGTAGCAGTTCTAGAGAAACAATCGGCAAACTTGTTTTGTGGTAATGCGCTGATTATAAAAGAGATATATTGACTCTGAGAAAAATGCACTTGACTTCATGCGGGCTGGAAGCCGGGCGGACATGCTTGGGGGACAAGTGGGGTGATTCTGAAATACGTTGCAGAACTCACGAAAGACAGACGCAGGTCCTTCGACTCACCACCCCCAAACTGAAATACGTTTGGGGCCCCTTTCGCTCTGGATGACATTTCATTTTTATGTGATGAGCTTCAGACTCACCACACTAGGAGTCGGTGCGCAAGAAACTTGCTGCAGTCGTCAGGGCGTACTCGCAATCTGCCGAGACGGGACATTCATAACATTGGGGGGCCTTGTCCTTGCACAATGTCTTTCCATGGATACGCAGCAAGAGATGGGCGTCCCTGAGGCGGGCGGCGCTTTTGGGCAGTTGCGGCTTCAGGGCTTCCTGAACGGATTTGTACGTGGCTCCGTAGTTTTTCTGCGAACGGCCCCAGCCGAGGCGTACCAGCACGCGCAGGCCATTCGACTCCAGGGGAAGGCCGTTGGAGACACCGCACAGCAGCAGGATTTTTTCCGCGCCGGGATCGCCTACACAGGGAAATTGTTTGAGCGCCTTTTTGGCCTCGGCATAGGACATGGCGAGAATTGAATCGAGGTCTCCGTTGAATTGGCTCAGCGTGATGCCGGCGATCTGACGCCAGCGGAAGACGCGTGTTTCCGGCCTCATGCCGCCGCGTTTGGCAAGCGGAAGCAGGAGCTGGTTGGGTGCGGCATCGATCGCTGCCGCCGTGAGCCCAACCTGGTGGCGCAAGGCTTCGAAGACTTCAAGACGGCGCTCGTCTGGGAGGAGGTAGCAGGCGTTCTCCCAGAGGACCAGCTCAAAGGGGCCTTTGGCGGGCGGGAGTTCGGGGGCGCCGTAGTGGCGTTTGAGGCGGGCGATTAATTGGGGGAAGGTTTGCATTGTCCTCTTTGCACGTGTGTTGGGTTGATCGGCCCGCGCGATGGGAATGGTGACCCGAGTCTATCGGGGAGTGAACGGCCGATGCAACCGAAATTACCCGCGCCAAACAGGACAGCAAAGAGGAACCGCGGCGGGTAGGCAGCCAAGTTTCCGCATTGGCGACCAACCGCCCGGAACTCGCTGGTTGTATCCTTCTACAAGATGAATCCGTTGGTAATTAGGACGATGGCGGCCACTATGACGGCCTTCGTGTGTGTATGGATTTCAGCCTCGCCTTCCGGCGCGTCGGGACAGGTACAGCCGAGGCTGGTCGGTATTCTTGAGGACAATCCGGGACTCTATGCGGGTGATCCACGCTATCGTGATGTGCGAGTTGTCTTTCGGAAAGAGGGAACCGCATGGTTCGCATTCCCGAACAACTGTCCAGACCAAAACTGCTTAAAGACAATAGCGGCCAAGTTTCCGGCGCAAGTGAATTGGACAGTTTCATTCAACGGTAAGCAGGTGGGGCACGTCGTAAGCAATAGACCGCCGTCCTTTGACTTCTATTCGACGATTGGCCAGCAGGCTATCGTCGGCAGCAACGCGCCACCCACGATTGGCAAGCCTTCCGCGGCCTTCGCTGGATTCCTCGGGGTGCCCGTTTATCGACCGTTGGTTGCCGTTTCTGAACCGAACTTTCGAGACCCCGAAGACTGGAAGCCGACGCAGCTTTCTAATGATGAGACTGTTACGGTTCGCAAGGCATTCCGGAATCGATTTCCGAAGGTTACAAACTGTAGCCAACAAGACGTCGAACATGGAAAGCCATGGCCTTACACCGACGCAAATATGATTTTGAATAAAGCGTATTCCTCGAACCGACACTGGCTCATCGCTGAGGTTGTACTTAGCGGGTACGAGTGTGACGGCCCTCCTGACGAGGCATTCACTTCTCAGTGGTTCGTTATCACGCCGGGGCAAGAGGTACGTTTTCTGGACTCAAACATGTGGCTCGTTGACGCCGGGGACTATGACAATGACGGTAGGACCGAACTGGTCTTCTCGATTGACGACTACAACCGGGGCGGATACAAGCTGTTCTACGATGACCTGAGCCGAAGCGCCATATTCGAGTTCAGCTATCACTGACGACCTCTCAGTGCCATGTCTGGTTGACCGGCAATTTGGAAACTACCATTCCTTCAGGCGAGGGAAAGGCGAAACTGTGCTACACTGTATTTGCGCTCAGTGATTTGGCCGTGAGCGGCGGTTTGCCCTTTACGACGGCAAGTTTGCCTGGCACAGATTTCCCCCAAGCACCTACGGCGTATACCAGTAAGTCTCCCAACCGGAGCTTCTGTCGTGGACTGAGTTCTGGTCCGGCGGAAATCGAGCGCAAATGCCTCCTTGAATGGACGGTCGCGCCGAAACCGGTAAGCAAGCAGGGAGCGGGTAGCCGGCCGGCAATGAGCCGCCTGGCGTACAAGTAGCGTGTGGCAGGTCCGGGCCGTGGCGTTCCCTTTTGAATGCCGGTTGGCCAGTCTCGAACGACTTTCGGTTCTCCCTTACGCAAATTTAGAAGCAGGTTCGCGCGCGATCAGTATTCGTGTGCTCGCCTCATGTCCGGTTCCGATTGCAGGCCCCTCAATTATGGTGGCTCGCGGAGCCTTTAGGAAATGACTATTTTGACGACTCAGTTTTCACAGTTTTCTCTTTCGGCTGCGCTGATGGCGCGGCTTGACGCTAACAAATTTGAAATTCCCACCCCGGTTCAGGCCGGCTGCATTCCTCCTGCGCTTGAGGGCCGCGACATCCTGGCCACCGCGCAGACCGGAACCGGCAAGACGCTTGGCTTCCTTATTCCCATCGTTGA
>PLPU01000467.1:0-8861 GCA_003159975.1 Acidobacteriaceae bacterium | reverse complement strand
TCTTCGTTGTTGGTTCGAACGCACCCAATGTCGCTCAGGGCGGAGACAAGAATTTGTAAAAGTGCGGGCGCAGTTTCCTGCACTTCCGGCTCAACAGGAGCTTCGGGCGTTGGCAGAGTGGGTGATTGGTCGTTGGTGATTTCTTCGTTCATAGTCTCCACTTGAAATCAGTAGAACATTAGCGAGCTACATTTGAAACGCAGCGGAATCCTTTCATGAAGTCCCGGTTCAGCAAGAGTGCGCCGGAACCGGAGACATCCAGAAGGATAACTCCATTTGATTGATTGTTTGTCTGGAGATCGATCTTCAGGCGGTCCGGAGGAACATGAACGGCATTGAGCGCAAGATGGAATGCCGACCACGGGCTGGGCTGCGAGGTGCGAGAGTTTCCAGGATTGGAAAGACCGTAGTGACCACCCGGGGTTGAAACCCAGTGGTACGAGGCCTTTTGACCGGCCGTAGTGAGGATCTGCTTGTCGTCGATGCTGACTGTCGCGTCGGGAACGCCAGGTGACTTGACCTCTTCGAGGTTGAAATCGAGTGAGGGCTGGTTTCCGCCGCCGGCGAAGAGCGTGGACGAAATCTTCTGGGCGTTGCTGAGGAATTTGAGAAACTCCGGATTGAGTGGGGGCTTGGGATTCGCCTGGACGAATTGCGATCCCTGCTGAATCACGATTCCGTGGATAGCCTGGGTTGCGACGAACGCGGAAAACGTTCCTGTTCCCGGAGCGAAGACTCTGGCCACTTCGTCGGTGGAAGCCTCATCGTTGGCGTCGGGGTTGAAGGGGAACTTGGTCAGCAGCGGTGAAACCTGGGCACAGAACTGCTGGGCGCCTGTGCCGGCGGCCTTAAGCGGCGCCAGGTTTGCAAGGTTCTCCGCTGCCTTGATGGGGGCTATCAAGAGTTCGAAGCTTTTATCAGCCATACCACCGTCCGGGTCACGGCCAAAGCTGCTGCGGAGGTCGTTGACATCCTGTTCCGCAGCGACGGCCGCGAAAATCACAGGCTGGCCGGCCGTGGGGTCGGCGGATTTGGTGGCATCCACGGCGATGCCTCTCATCTGTCCTTCGAGATTGCGCAGGTCGCCCATGTATTTCCGATTCGTGTCACCGGTCAGCGACTTGCCTTGAGAAGAAGGCGGAACGACATTTTGAGGGGCCCTGAAAGCGGTGGTAATTTCAGGGGAATCTACGGCAGTGTTGTACGAAATCAGGGAGAAAAGCTCAAGCAGCGGCGAGATGTCTACATCGAGCGCACTCAGCTTGTCGGCGCCGTCGTAGAAGTCGCGATAACCGAGGGGATTCGGGTTGTATCTTGCTGTAGTCAGGTAGGCGCGCCAGGCCTTGATAAAGTCGTCGCTGTATTCCTTCTTCAACGCCGCAGCGAGCGTGGCTGGATCCGGTGGCGGCGCTGAGTTCCTTCCGAGAACCCATTCCTCTCCGCCAAGGTATTGGTTGGGGTTGAGGATTGCGGCTTGCATGAAGACGAAGCCATCCTTGGTGAAGGCGCCCTGAACCGGATATGCATCGAAAATATATTTCGATGAGCCGGGGAAAGTGTCGTTATAGTTGAATCCTTTGACCTTTCGATTGGCGGCCGCGAGCATACTCTGATAAACATGCTCAGATCCCTGGAAGCCGTTGAGATAGGTGCGCGCACGGACAACCATCATATCGTTGCGTGAACCTCCGGCGCTGGCCATGCAGGACGATGATCCGGGAAGAAGGTTTGCGTAGAAAGTGAACTGCGCCTGGGCGAGTTGCGAGACAGCGGGATCAGGTGTTGCGCTGCCGCTCCAATCCTTGAGCAGCTGGGCGGGCAGAAACTCGACTGTGTCCTGAGCGGTGTCGGGGTCAGGGTCGGTAGCGGTGATTAGGTAGGCCTTGAGGGGGTGGTAAGTTGCACCGTAATCGGCATCCGCGGCCGGAGAGGCCGGCAAGGCGGAAAACTTGGCGAGGATGTTGTTTTGCGTGGGAGCCAGGAGCAGCGTACGGAATTTGCCGGCGTAGGCCCGGCAGGCTACCGGGTAGAGAGCATCGCCTTTGTAGAGACCGAAGGTATCCATCAAAGGCGGACCGTTTTTCCGGTAGTCATCAAGCTCGGCTAACACGGCGCGCAGCTTGTCGAGGGTTTCCAGGTCGCCCTGCGCAGCGAAACCGCCGGCAGCGACCGGCGAGACCGCTATGGTGGTAGCTTTGGCGACCCGCTCTTCGAGTGCGTGATTCTTGAAGAACGAGACGGTCACCAGCGCCAGCACGACGAGGATCAGCGCGCTTGCGGTTGCGAGCAGGGCTCGTTTCAGGAAACTGGTGCGCGTGCTGGCGCGACTCGTCTCAAGGGCCGACTTGTCGGCGAGAAGAATCTTCGAAAACAAGTGCGGGAGGAACACCCACTGCGGAACCTTGCGCGTGCCGCCGCGGCGCGGTTGCGGCGCGGTCGGCTGCTGGAATTGCGCGGCGAGTGAAAAAATGCGAGTGGCTCCGGCGTCGACCGGGGCTGCGGCTTGCGGCTGGGCTGGGCCGACTTCGAGTACATCTTCAACGATGTGGGCGCGCATACCGGCGAAGAAGAATCCACGCAGGAATGGGTTGACGCCGATCTGGCTGGGGCGCGCAACTTCGGCCAGAAACGCAACGATGCCGTTGCGAAGCTTGCGCAAATCGCGCGGAAATTCATAGGCGCGGGCCAGGTCCTGGAGTTCGCCGCCGCGAGAGAGGATGTCGAGTCGGAATTCCGCGAGGGCGTAGAGAAGCTGGTCGAAGCGAGCGCCGATGAGAGCCGATGCCTGCTCCGTATAAAGGCCTGTGCCTGTCGAGAGGGAAGACAAGAGCGAGCCGATGGGCAGCTTGATTTCTTCTTCCGAAAGGCGGTTCGCATAGTCGGCAAAGGGAGTGACGCGATCGAGTTTGGTGAACAGAACGTAAATGGGGAGGGAGATGCCGAGGGTCTGCGAGAGCTGGCGCAGGCGCTCGTTGAGCATTTGCGCGAGCGCGCGAATCTGCTCAGAGGTGCTGGGAGCGAGAATGCGCTCGATGCTGACGCACACTACGACGGAGCGTGCGGGGAGGCGGCTGTCTCCGAAGATGGAGCCCAAACGCGCGGGGATGGTGGCGCGGACCAGCCGCAGCCACAGGGGCGGTTGGCGCAGAAGCGCGCCGCCGGCTTCAACAAGGACATAGTTGCCGGCCAGCCAGAGATTGGCGAGTTGCGTGGGAACGATCTGCCCGTCCTGAAAGACATTGCCCGCGAGTAATTCAGGGTCGAGACCGGATTGAAGCACGGTCTGCGTCTTGGCGGAGTTTTCATCGCCAATGACATAGATCAGCGGTAGGCCAGCGAGAGATTTTGCTCCGGCGCGATTGGCCTGGCGGACTTTGGCGTCGGCGTCGCGCAACACGGAATTCAGATTGATGGCGTCGGGTGTATCGCCGCCGGAAGTTGCGGAGTTGCCGCCCGACTTGCCGAGAATCCAGACCACAAAGCCGATGGCCAGCGCGCCGAAGAGGCCGAGGATCACGCAGAAGAGGATCAGCTTTGTGCCTTCAAACTTCAGCGCAAACCCGCCCCAGATAACGAGGGCCAGGAAAACCAGGAAGATGAGTATCCCAATCAGTATGCGTTTCACAGGGACACCTCCGAGCGGCTGGTTGACATCTGAAGAGGTGGAGGTTCATTTGCGTGGTTGAAGGAGGATCGCTCGCTGCCTTGAACCGCGGGAACCGACTGGCCGAGCACGAAAATGTAACCGACATAGGCCAGTGCTGTGACGACGACCAGCAGAACGGTGGTGATCAGCAGGTTGCGCACCCACGGATCGCCTTTGGGCGCCGGCGGCGCAGCGGGCGTTTCCGCCGGGCGGAAGAGCGCGTAAGAGCCGCGAATGCGCGTGATCTTTTCGCGAATCCGATGCAGGATGGAATGAATCTCCGACGCGTCTCCGAAGGCGAAACGCCCGCGGTAGCCGAGCAGCAGGCAGAGAGCATGCAACTCGAGCACATCGGCGACCTCAGCGGATTCGGGGCGATTGAGCAGCTCGGTGACATTGCGAAAGAAGTTTTCTCCCGCAACGTGTCCTCCGAACATTTCTTCCTGGAGCGGACGGCGCGACCAGTCGGCGAAGGTCGGGTCTTTGGAACTCAGCACGCTTTCGTCGAGAAATCCAATCATGGCGTAGATGGCCATCTTGGAGGCTTCATCGCTGTAACCCATCGCGGATGCATCTTTGACGGCTGCTGAAATCATCTTGCGCAGCGTGGCGCGGAAGGTCTCGGCATTCTCAACGCGCTGCACAAAAAAGCGCGTGCGCAAAATGACGGTGAACACTTCCTGAAAGGCCAGCGCCAGGTTGTTGGTTTTCATCTCTGTAGGAGCAGAAATTTGAGGGGGCGTCATTCGGAGGTCTCCATGATGATGGTGAGGTCAAAGTTTGCGTCACCGAGGTCGCCGGGCAGATAGACGCCGACCTGTTTGGTCTGGAGAATATGCTGCCAGCACGCGCCGCTGAGGGAGACGGAGAAATAGTGCATGTCGGCCTGCGAGTGAAGCGCGGCGGGCGGGACTGGGACGTGCATGAGCTCAAGGCCGGGGAGCGCGCGCTGAACCAGTTTGGCAACACCTTCGGCTGAGCAGACTTTGACGAGTTTGGGCGTCTGCCGAAGCAGGACGGATTCAGTGACCGAGGAGCGGATGCCGAAGATCCATCGTGCACGGCGCAGGCAACGCTCATCCTTTACGTCAGCCGCGTAGATGTAGTTGTCCGCCTTGCGGAATTGGAGCGTGACGGTGTTGGAGGGCGCGACGACCTCGAGGTAACGGCGGATCAAAACATCCAGATCTTTGAAAGTGGTTGTCAGGTCAAGGTGGCGATAGGGCGGGATCTGGTCCTGCGAGGATTCGAGGGCAAAGGTGCTGAGCGAGCCGGCGAGCCGGGCAAGATCGCGGTAGACCTCTTCGGGGTGACTGCGACGGTCCTGAAGATGATGGCGCAAGGCAGGAAGCGTGGAGCAAAGCGCATGAAGAAACCAGTAGTTGGCGACATCGAGCGCCGAGGTTCCGAGCTCGAATCGGCCGGAACTCAGCCTCAGGCTGCGCGTCGAAGTGATTTTCTCGTCGATGGCTTGCGTCAGGCGGTGAAGGAGCAGAACCAGGCTCTGGCTGGCGCTGATGCGAAGGGATGGCGGAATGAATTCAGGGTCGGAGGTAAATCCGCCGGTCCCGTCGCGGAGAATGCGGGCGATGGGGAAGGAAACGGTGTCTGGAGAAAGCTGGGCCTGGCTGAGGAGGACGATATTCTTGCGGGCGAACGAGACACTATATTCGCCCTGGCCGACGGACTCGTCTCTAAGTGTCCTCTGGACTGCGCCGTAGCGCACGCCCGCGCCGCCGGCAAGATCGCAGTCAAGGCCCTGGTCGTAGCGCGGCGGAATGGCAAGATGGAGGATGATTTCACTGTCGGTGGATGGAAAAAGATTGCTGAGATTCGCGGGTTCGGGAGCGGAGTCGCAGTCGGGAATGTCGAAGATGAGGCCGTCGGGAAGAATGCCCGAAGCAAAACTCAGGACGGCGAGACCATTGCGGAGGGCCTCTGAATCGATGGAGAAATGGAGAAATCCCCATGGCTCCTGGCGCAGATTGGAACTGAGGAACCACAGCGTGTCTTCGAAATAACGGCTCTGCGTCTGGAAGTGATGGGGACCGAGATGCATGCCTTCCGACCAGACGACGCGCGACAGAAACTTCATAGGAGGGAGACCACCGTGGGCGAGAGTTGGAGATCGGTTGTGCTTCCAAATCGATGCAAGGCGAGGATGAAGTAATGGCAGTTCGAACTTCGTTGAAGGTGCATGAAGTCTCTCCGGGCAGCGCCAGAAAATCCTTTGTGGAGCCTATTCGTCCGGCGAGGTGAGATGCAAGTGCATTATACGCAAAATCTTTTTTGGCTGAAAAGGTAAATCGGGAGCAGCGAATGATTTATGCTACCCGCATCGCAACGGAGGCCTGATTGAATGGACAAACCGACGTCACCTGCTGGACAAAGCGATTCCAATTCTCCCTGGCTGGAGGATTCCATTTCGGGACAGGGCTTTGGCGCAACCGGCATTTTTGGTGCGGTGAATTCGCCCGAACCGGGGAAGGGCCCACCGGATTCCAGCTCTGAGCCCGACCTGTTCGCCAACCGGGTAACAGATGCAGCGAAACCACAGCCAGTGTTCCCGTCAACCCCGCAACCGGCCTCAACCCCGACGGCCTTGGCGGAGCCAGTGGTGCACCGCGTGGTATTCGGCAGTGGAGCGGCAGAGAACTCGCCGGAACTGCTTGATCGAATGCGAATGGCATCCGTGGAAAGAGCGGCCGCGGTTGAGAAGCCACCTGCCGCTGAGGCAGGCAGCAAGGGTAGCGGAGGATTTACCGAATTGCTGCGTGCCCTGGGGAGCGAACCGCCCGCAGCGCCGGTTGCCGCAACGGAGACGCCGCACTCGGCGCAGGATTTCGGGTTCACGTCCATGCTTCGGACGCTTGGCACGGCGCAGGCGCCGGCGGCTCAAACAGAAGATCCCATGAGGACTGGGCAGCCTGCCGGTCCCTTTGCCCGGTCCAGTCCGGCAGATCCCACGAGAGCTTCCGCGGCTTCAGTGTCTAGCGGATTTACCGAATTGCTGCGTGCAACGCATGCGGGAGCGTCAGAGTTTGGTGTTCAGCAGGGGCAGGGCTCGGGGCTGGGTGGAGCACCCGTTGCTGGCGGAGCGGCCGGGGTGGTTCCGGCTCCCTTCGAGAGCAAACCGGGAGCATTCACGCAAATGTTCAATACATTGGGAGGCGCCGATCCGAATCCGCCAGTGCCTGCACCGCCCGATCGGGGATCGGGGATTCCCGCCCGCGGTGGCGCCGGATCCTTCACGGAAATGCTGTCGCTTGTTCCGCCGTCGGCTGCCGGAGAGCCCCCCTTTCGCGAGGAGCGCAAGCCTTCGGCGGGTGGCCTGGACTATAGTCCTGCCCCTGGAACGGCGAGCCCATTGGAGGCGAACCGTGATCCATTCTCTTCCTTGCCCTTACCGGGGGCTGAGCCGATTCAAAATGCGCCGCCAGGGTCGGGAGTTGGGATGACTCAGCTGATGCGAATGCTGGATGAGCCTTCCAAAGCGACAACGCCTCGCCTGGACGCCGCACCCGCGAGCGCTCCGTCCGGAACTCCTCCCGGCATTCGCACTCAGACATTCGCGTCTCTGGAGTCGTCAAACGAGCCTGGAGCGCCGGCGGCAAAGGCGCCCGATTGGGCTTCGCCTCAGGCAGCGCCGGGTCAGGGGCGGTATCCATTTTCGCGTGAAGCGAGCTTTCAAGCCCGCCAGAATGTGCAGCCAGTGAGCCCACCTCCTGCAGCACCGGGGGCGTCCGGGGCGAGTTTGTATACCCAAATTATCGATGCTTCAAGGATGCGGGAGCAGTCGATGAGGGGTGGTGCGGCTGCGGTGAACCCGGTCTCGTCTCCGCCCCCGCCGCAGAGCTTCGGGCCTGTTCCACCGCCAGTCCCCATGCCGAATTATCCGATCCCAATGCCACCGGCGGCAGGAGGGATGAGCGGGATGGGAGGAATGCCTCAACCGGGGGGATTCGTTCCACCGCAGGTTCCCAACTATCCCATGCCCGGCTACCCGATGAATGCCGGGCCACATGCTGGCGGGATGCCGGCGATGGGCGGGAGCATGCCGCAGGCGCCAGGAATGTATGCGCCGTCTGTGCCAGTTCCTCCCGTTCCGCAGGCTCCGCCGGTCAGGCCGCCTGATCCGGCGGCAGGGAAGACACAGCAAATCCTGCTCATCATGGGCGTGGTGATCATCGTTTTGCTGGTCGCAATCCTGGTGACGGTGGTCTTCCTGATGAAGCACTGATTGGGGAAGCGGGGAGAGGGCTCTAGTTGATGCGGATGGTAACCAGGCTTTGAATGACCCGCTGCTGGTTTACCGGGTTGGTCAGGTAGTTTGCTGAGGACTGAACGAGCGCGTCCGCAGTTCCCACCACGTTGGAGCAATAATTTGCTGCGGCTCCAAGTTTTCCTCCTGCCTTCGACGCCGCGCCGCAGCCGTAGATGAGCGGAAGGTAGATGAGATGAACACCTCCAGTGATCATGCCGGCGAGCGTCTTCTGGGCTACGATGCTGGTGAGGAGCGAAATCTGCTGCGCTTTGACTGCGGGGCTGCTGTTCGAGTTGTAGGCCTTCTCGAATTGAGGCGCCATACTCATGATGTTGCTTGCCAGGGACGCCAGGGTCGCGAGGTTGCCGGCAACCTTTACTACCGGGCTGATGACGTTGTAGGCTGCTGCCCAGCGGGCGCTGACAACCATTCCACGGAAATTACCGGCCACATTCGTAGCGGCCACGTCCGTCATCCAACTGTAGCTGCGAAAGCCCTGGAGGCCGCTGATGGCGCGGAACCCATTGATTGCATAACTGGTGTTGCCGGCAACCAAGTCGGTTTTATGCACGATCATTGTCAAGCTATCGGGTGCGCTCCCCATGGTTCAGCCTCGGTTTGATCTTGTCCGCAAGGGTACCCTGTTCTTTTGAATCACGTCAAGGTAGCTGCCAGCCAGAGTCTGCCTGGAGGATGAGACTCTTTCGTTCCGCGGGACGAAACGCGTTACGCCGGTTGCGCCAGCAGGATGACCAATTCCATTTGCGGGTTCAGGATCTCGGCCGGGGCGTGAACAGCGAAGTTGCGTGCGCGCAGCACCGATTCCCAAAGCTGCCCACCCTGCTCAATGGCGAAATACTGGTGGCGCAGCTTTACGGGGATCGATCGCGGCGGCGTGGGCACGTGCTGCAGTCGCAATCCGGGAAGCGCATTGCGAATGAGGGTTTCGAG
>PLPU01000397.1:0-4010 GCA_003159975.1 Acidobacteriaceae bacterium | reverse complement strand
TGTGATGTCAACAAACCCAAACTCGTTCATCCTTATATCCATGAGCTCTTAGCTCAAGGGGAATTGAAATCACCGTGTATGAGCCTTGATTTCATTCTCTGAAGGACTCCGAATTCTCTATGGCTGCGGCCTTAACTCACTTCCAAGCGAAAGGAACTGCGACATGTCCCTACAGGAAAAAACAATCTGCATCGATATCCCGGTAAAGTTGGCAGACGTGAAGGTTGTCTTCAGCATCGCTTCATTGTCATTCGAGGGAGATCTTCCGGCTTCCATATTCCACCTCAACCTCATGGTTGGCGACGTCGCGGACTGGAATGCCTCCTCTCAGGTCATTGCCGTCTTCCACACAAATGCTGGACATGTAACACTCCACGACACAGCGTACAACGTCGACAGAAACGTCGCCACCGGCAATCCCTACAAAGACTTGATTGCTGATCTCTTGAAGCGTGGCGTACAAATCGAGTTGTGTGGAGCTACTGCGAAGGTTCATAACTGGGGAAACGTTGACCTTTTGCCCGGAATCCAGATCAACACTGACGCGATGGCAAGAACGACGCAACTTGTTCAAGAGGGCTTTGTGAAGATATCGGAATCATAGGCATAAGAAAGTGCCGCAAGCCTCGCATATGCGGGATTCGAAACGAAACTGGATTGCGTTGCGCAAACCTCCTCTTGAAGCGTGGTGATTTCGAGCTGGGCATGAGTCAATTGCTCCAGGCCTGGTGCCAGCACTCTGCATGCTGAGAAGGCTGCGAGTTGGCACCGCCGCCAAAGCGGATCGGTATCGATAAGTCGGCAAGTGTTTACAAATCCAATGCACCTCGACGTAAAACCGGATATCAGTTAGCTGATCCGGAACAGGTAGAAGCGGGCGCAGATTTCACTGACGAATTAACCTCATGATCCGCCGCAATGGAGGGCGGCAATCATGAGGAAAACGTTAACCAATAAGGCAAAGGGCAAGAAGAACCAACCCAAGACTAAGCTCGGTATACCGGATTTGGAGCACTCGAAAGCCGCGGTCCTCCGGAGCCTCGGATCTCCCGACTCGAGGCGCGGATATCAGCACGCTATCGATGAGTTCGTCGCCTGGCATTGTTCTGAGCCTCGACTGGCCTTCAATAAAACAGTAGTTTTGCGATATCGGTTTCACCTGGAGGAGCGCGGCCTCGCACCCGGAACGATCAATGTGCGAATGGCTGCCGTGCGACGGTTGGCTTACGAGGCGGCTGACTCTGGACTATTGAGCCCGGAATTGGCTGCGGGCATCCATCGCGTTAAAGGTGTTCGCAAGTTGGGTTCTCGTTTGGGCAATTGGCTTACAGCGAGCGAGGCGGCGGCGCTCTGGCAGGTACCCGATGGACAAACTCTGACCGGAAAGCGGAATCGAGCGATCCTGGCCATCCTGCTCGGCTGCGGTCTGCGCCGTCGCGAGCTTGCGGAACTGACATTGGAGAGTCTGCAGCGTCGGGAGGAGCGCTGGGCGATCGTCGATCTCATTGGCAAGGGAAGGCACATACGGACTGTTCCCGTCCCGAATTGGGTCAAAGAGACGCTCGATGCGTGGTTAACCGCAGCCGGTATCGAAGGCGGTCCGCTATTCCGCTGTGTCTGCCGGGCGGGAAAAGCATGGGGACACGGCATTTCAAAAAAGACGGTCTGGCACGTTGTCAAGAAGACTGCGGCGAGCATGAACATTCCACGTCTCGCGCCGCATGATCTCCGGAGGTCCTGTGCGCGGCTCTGCCACGATTCTGGAGGCGAGCTTGAGCAGATCCAATTCCTTCTCGGGCACGTATCTGTGCAGACCACAGAACGCTATATTGGCTGCAAGCAACGTTTGAGAGTAGCTGTAAACGACAGACTTGGTATCGAGCCCGGGTGAGTTGGTGCCCCCCCAACTGGATGTACAGCCGACTTTTCGTCCATGTGAGATGCGTCATCATCAACGAGCGCATTGGCGATACTGCACTCGTTGAGAACCCGCGCCAAGCCCAACCTCATAAAGGCTCGGTGAAGGGGGGACTTCTGGTGATAGCGCCTTGTTCTATATCCTGTCTCTTGTGACAGGAAGAATCCAATCTCGCGCTCTTTTCAGGCAATTGGCGGGATTCTGCCTTTGCCTCGCGGCGACTCCGCATGTTCCGGCGCAGGCATCGAAGACCCCCGTTCCCATGAGCAAACTTGAAAGTTCGCAAGTGGACGAGGCTGTTCAAACGATCATGCGGCGCAACGACGTACCGGCGATTTCTCTTGCGATCGTACGTCACGGCCAAATCGCTTACCTGAAGGCATACGGCTTCGCTGAACTGCCAACAGGGGCAGGTCCTGGAGAGAGAACGCCATCCTCTCGAACGGCGAGTGTTTCCACCCGCTTTGCTATTGGATCCGTAAGCAAAGAGTTTACAGCCGCCGCGATCCTTCTGTTGGCTGATCGTGGCAAGCTCTCCCTCGATGACACCGTATCGAAATACCTGCCTGACCTGACCGACGCCAAACAGGTTACGATTCGTGAGCTTTTGAGCCACACGTCGGGTTACCGCGACTACTTCCTGCAGGAGTACATCCCAGCCCGGATGCAGCGACCAACCAGTGTCGATACCATCCTGCAAACGTGGGCTGAACGACCGCTTGATTTTCCTCCTGGACAGGAATGGCAATATTCAGGAACGAACTATGTGATCGCGGGACGGATTGTCGAAAAGGTCACAGGTGAGCCTTACGAGATGTTTCTGGCGGATGATGTTCTGCGGCCTATAGACATTACCGACGAGACATTTGCAGACCATCCGAGCCAGCCAGAACGCAATGCCGTCGGGTATTATCGCTTTGCTCTGGGATCGCCTCGTCCCGCTCCTCTGGCCGGTCGCAATTGGCTCTTCGCGATGGCCGATCTCGAATTGACCGCCAAAGATATAGCGCTTTGGGACATAAGCGTGATGAGCCAGAGTCTGTTGAGCCCCGCCTCCTATCGGGCCATAAGTTCTGACATCAAGACGACCAACGGACGTTCGACGGGCTACGGACTTGGATTCTTCGTGACGGACGTTCCGGGGATTGATGGTAAGCAGCACCTGATGCTGCATCACCCCGGAGAGATCTCCGGGTTCCGGTCGCATAACTTTGTGCTGCCTGACTTGAAAGCTGCTGTCGTCATCCTGACGAACGCGGAGTATTCGGACGCAACCAATGAGCTTGCTGAACAGTTACAGAGCCTGGTTGGGATCAAGTCGACCGAACAGTTTGGAATAGATATAGCAGTCTCTTCCGCATCGCCTGCCAGTATGCCGAAGGAGAACCCGATTGAAGCGAGAGCACATCGGCTGATGTTGGACCTTGCGCGGGGACGCGTAGATCGCGATGATTTCGCACCCGACGCTTTAGAGACATTCACCAGCGAAGCAGTCAATGACATCCGCAAGAGTCTTGAGCATCTCGGTGATTTGGAGCGGGTGAGACTCGACTCCACGCAATTGCGTGGTGGCACCAAACACTATGCGCTGACGCTCATCTATCAGCATCGGCAACTGCAGGTTGCGGAATATGACCTGGACAACGGAAAGATCGAGCAGTTTTTTATCGACGATAAGCCTTAGGGTGTGGCGGAACGAATTTAGTCCGATATCCAATGGGCGAACCGAGGAGTATTGTTGCCGAGTGACGGGCAAATCGGAAGCCGGGTGGTCAACTGACGAGAACAGACCAAAGCGCGTTTCTACACAGATCGGCGTTGGATTTGATACTCGCCGATTTAGCATCAACCGAACGGTCCGAACCTCTCGAAACTTCCGAAGCCGCGGCAGTCTAACGGAAACGAACCCAATGGGATAGAGGGTTGGTCGCTGCGTGCTGAGCCGGCGAAAGTGATCGGCTCACAGATATGTTGGAAAGGTGCTGCCGAACATCGGAGCCTTGCTCTTGGATTGCTCCTCGCTTGCTTCATCTTGAATGACGTCCCAATGCTCCAATAGGATGCCGTCTTCAATGCGAAGAATGTCCGCCGC
>PLPU01000285.1:18931-19202 GCA_003159975.1 Acidobacteriaceae bacterium | reverse complement strand
CCCGGTGGTCAAGTCCGACGGTAAACCCAAGCCACAGCTCGTCCCGATCGGCGGCAAGCCGAAGTCCTGGAAGGGCGGCGGGAAGTTCTTTCTGGAGTGGTACGAGGACGGCAAGCGGAAGACAAAGATTGCCGGCGTGTCGCCGCGCGAGGCGCTTGACACCTGGCAGTTCCAGACGGGCATTCTGGCTGGGAATATTGAAGCGGCCGAGGAAGTAATCGCGGCATAGACGACACTGTCGTCACCGTCGATGCGGCAATCGAGAGTTATC
>PLPU01000285.1:4576-18863 GCA_003159975.1 Acidobacteriaceae bacterium | reverse complement strand
CGCGCTTCAAGCGATGCGCGGAGCTGGAGCGGAAATCAATCTCAAGAAAGGTGACTGGCCGAAGACGACGGATGTGGTTCTCGACTGGGAACTCACCTTCAACTCCTTCGCGAGCCTGGCATCAGCCCTATCGAAGTGTTCCCCAAGGGAAGCCACGGCGACCCCAGCAAGCTTGCCCTCGTTGCGGTCCCAGGGGCAGGATCGGTCTCGCTGCGATCGGGTCCAACTGGGCGCCTGATTTGGAAGACCTAACACAGAGGAAAGGGCTAGGTTGGGATCAATGCAGGGCTATAAACACAAAATGGACAGGATATGACTTAGGAAATAACGAACAATTGGGTCTTGATGGTTCCGGTGCAATTCACTTACGCTTCCTGGATCGTTCCCGCATGAGTTTTTCGCGTCAGTAACAAGTAGACCACGGGCGTCACCACCAAGCTGAGCACCATAGAGATGAAGAGGCCGCCGATCACAGAGATCGCAAGCGGCTGCAGCATCTGCGAGCCCTGCCCCAGCGCCAGCGCCAGCGGAAGCATGCCGGTGATGGCAGCCAGCGCAGTCATGAGGATGGGCCGCAGGCGACGCTGCGCGGCATGGAGCATGGCCGCGCGGGGATCGGCCCCTTCGGCGCGATAACGTGCATCGGCATCCAGCAGCAGGATGCCATTCTTGGCCACGATACCGATCACCATGATCAGGCCCATGAAGCTGGAGACGTTGAAGGTGGTTCGCGTGATCAGGAGCGCGCCGACCACGCCCGCAATGGAGAGCACCGAAGAGGTGAGAATGGCGACCGGCGCGGCGAAATTGCGGAACTCGGTGAGAAGTACACCGAAGACCAGAACCAGCGCCAAGACGAGCACACGCCCGAGTTCGGCAAACGATTTTTGCTGCTCTTGATAGGTGCCGCCGTATTCGACGCGAACACTGGCGGGCAGATGCATGGCTTCGACACGCTGGCGAACCAGCTTGACGGCAGTGCCGAGGTCGGTACCTTCAAGGCGTGCGGTGACCACCACCAGGCGCTGCAGATTTTCGCGGCGGATTTCATTTTGCGGCGGTAGTTGCGTGATGGCGGTCATGGAGCCGAGCGAGGCGGTGTGGCCCGAACTGGAGTTGAAGACTGTGTTTTCGATGCTGTCGAGCGACTGGCGCGATTCTGCACCCAGACGTACGCGAATGGTGTAGGGCCTGCCGTTGTTGATCAGCGGATTAGGCACTTCGACGCCATCGAGAATTGAGGTGGCGTCTTCTGCGACTTCCTGCGTGGTGAAACCGAGGCGCGTGGCTGTTTGCGGGTTCACCTGAAAGTTCGTGGCAGGGCCACTGACAGTGTTGTCGATGCCGTTCTCGATATCGACTACTCCATTGATCTTGGCGATCTCGGTGGCAACGCGGGGAGCGATGTTCTGGAGCAGCGCCGCATCGGGGTTGAAGAGCTTGATCTGGATTGGTTCCGGCGCATTGGAGAGGTCGCCGATGTTGTCCTGCAGGATCTGCGTGAATTCGACGTCGAGCTCCGGCTCGGTAGTCTTGATCTGGTGCCGGATGTCGGCCATGACTTCGTCGATGGTGCGGTGGCGCTTGTTTTTGAGGCGCACTGTGATGTCGCCGGTGTTGGCTTCAGTGACCGCGGCGAAGCCCATCTGCAGGCCGGTGCGGCGGCTGGTGCTGTCGACTTCGGGAGTGGCGTGGACGATTTTCTCGACACGATCGAGCACCTTGCCGGTGGACTCGAGGGAGCTGCCGGCAGGCATCACGTAGTCGAGAATGAATCCGCCTTCGTCCATCTCGGGCAGCAGATCTGTCCCAAGATT
The DNA here is from genome assembly GCA_003159975.1 of Acidobacteriaceae bacterium. Classification (GTDB taxonomy): domain Bacteria; phylum Acidobacteriota; class Terriglobia; order Terriglobales; family Acidobacteriaceae; genus Telmatobacter. The sequence continues at coordinate 17,046 of PLPU01000285.1, read as the reverse complement.
GGAGTAGGCGAAGTAGGCGAGCGCGGCGAGGACCACGCAGGCGCCGCCGAGCCAGAGTGGCCTGCGCAGAGACCAGTCGAGCGCGGCATGTTGCCAGCCGGTGAGGCGACTCATCACGGGGCCCTGCTCATGATGGGAATCAGTTGCGGTGTCGTTTGAATCGCGATCTTCACGCTTCCTGGCCTTGAGCAGGACCATGGCCAGACCGGGCGTCCATGTAACGGCCAGCGCCAGCGAGGTGAGCAGCGAAACGGCCATGGTGATGGCCAGCGCGCGGAAGAAGCTGCCGGTGACTCCAGTGACCGCGATGAGAGGCAGGAAGACGACGACAGGCGTGATTGTGGACCCGATGAGCGGACGCGAAATTTCGTGGAGAGCCTTGCGCACGGCTTCGACCCGGTTTTCGCCGGCATCGCGATGGAGGACGATGTTTTCGACCACAACGATGGCGTCGTCAATCACGAGACCTATGGCAGCGGCGAGACCGCCGAGCGTCATGAGGTTAAAGCTCTCTCCGACGAGCCATAGGACAAGTACGGTGACGGCCATAGTGACGGGGATGACCATGCCGGCGATCAGCGAAGAGCGCCAGTCGCGCAGGAAGAGGTAGAGGATCATGCAGGCGAGGAACAGGCCAATGAGGATGGCATCGCGAACGCCGGCGATGCTCTCGCGCACGATCTGGGACTGGTCGTAAAAGGGCTCCAGCGCGACGCCGCGAGGGAGGCGCGCGCGCAACTGCTGCACGGCTGCAGCGACACCGTCGGCTACCTGAACGGTGTTACTGGAAGGCTGACGCGCGATGTTGAGCAACACAGCGGGGTGGCCGTTTGCCGAGACAAAGGTGTAGACCGGCATCGGCGCCTGGATCACGTCGGCTAAATCGCTGACGCGCACCGGCGCACCGCTGGCGGTGGTCTTAACGGTGAGATCGCGCAAACTCTGAATATCGTGCGCCTGCGATCCCACGAGGGCCAGCACCAGCTGATGGTTCTGGGGATAGAGCCCGGGCGAGTCGATGGTGTTGGCGACGCCGATGGCGTTGGCGAGGTCCAGGATGGTGACGCCGGAAGCCTGCAGTCGCGCCATGTTGGGTACAACGTGATATTCAGGCACCTGGCCTCCCTGAATGGTCACGGTGGCCACGCCATTCACGCGATTGAGGGGCGGCTTGAGCGTATAGGTGGCCAGTTTCCAGAGGTCGCTCTGAGTGACGCTGCTGTTGGCCGTGGTCAGACTGTAACCGAGAATCGGAAACGTTGCGAAGGTGAGACGGTTGGTGGTGATCTTCGCCGTGGCCGGCAACTCCTGCTGGACGCGGCTGAGTGCGGAGTTGACCAGTTCCAGAGTGCGGAACATGTCGACCGACCAGTCGAAGAAGAGGCTGACCTCGGCCGATCCGCGGCTGGTGTTGGAGCGCACGGTGGTAAGGCCGGGCACCGAGTTGACCGCGTCCTCGATGGGCTTGGTGATGGTGACCTGCATCTGTTCGACAGGCATTACGCCGTTATCGATGCCAATGACGATACGCGGGAAGTTGGTCTCCGGGAAGACCGCAATGGGCGTCTGGAAGAAGGCGAAGATGCCCACCACCGTGAGAACAAAAGCCATGAAGAAGATGGTGCGGGCCCAACGCGGCAGCCAGAAATTCGAATCATCTTCGGAGCGCAGTTCATTGTCGGACAACGGAGGAACGGAGGCCATTATTCCTTGCTCCCGCCCGCAGCCGGGGCATCGTCTTTACCGCTATTGTCGTCGTTTTTGGCGCCGCCGATTGTGACCTTGGTGCCATCGTCGAGGCCGTAGCCGCCCTCGGTCACGACCATGTCGGAGGGCGTCACTCCGCTGAGGATCTGGACCTTTTCGTTGGTTCGCAGGCCGATCTGAACGGCGCGCTTGTGGGCAGCGCCATCCGCTCCGACGACCAGCACGGTCGTGGATCCATCATCGGCCGGCAGGATCGCGGCGGTGGGCAACTGGACGGCCTTTTGAATGGTGAGTCCACTGATGATTGCGTGCACCGGCGTGCCCACCTTGAAACGGCCGCCGGGATTGGGCAATTTGAGCCAGACCTCGACCGTTGTTGAGCCCGGATCGAGAGCCGGGCTAATAAGAGCAACGGTCGCGGCTTGAGGATCGTCGACTCCCGGAATCGTGAGCTCAGCTGCTCCGCCAATCTTCAATTGCTGCGCGGAAACCTGCGAGATATGCACCTTGGCTATCAGTGAACTGGTGTCCATCACAGTGATGGCGGGCGCGCCAGCCGCGGCTGTTTCGCCGGGAAAGAGCGGCCGGTCTGTGACGACACCATCGATGGGGCTGCGCAGTTCGGCATAGCTCACCTGGGCATCGGCATTTTCGAGCTTGCCTTGTGCCGAGGTGAGCTGCCCCTTTGCCGCGTCGATGCTGGTTTGGCGGGTGGTCTTTTCCACATTGGCCAGGTGCTTGGCGGCGGTGTCGTAAGCGGCCTGGGCCTGCACGGCTGCGGCCATGGCGGTGTCGACATCCCGGCCTGCGATGGCGCCTTCCTTGAGGAGCCGTTTGCGCTCTTCGACGGTGCGGTTGGCCACGTCTAGATTGGCCCTGGCCTGGTCCACATCGAGTTGGGCCTTCTGCACATCTTCGGGAATCGTGGCGAGTGTGGCGGCGGTAAAGGCAGCCTGCGCCTGGCTCAGGCTGCCTCGGGAGTCAAGTGCCGCACCGCGCAGGTCGCGGTCCTCGAGCGTTAGTAAGAGTTGACCCTTGTGTACGATCGCTCCGCGCTGCACTAGCTCCGCTTTCACAGGAGCGCTGATGCGGGGCGCAATGGCTGCCTGGGCCAGAGGAGCCAGCACTGCATCGGCGGCAATCTCCGCGGAGAGTGGGCCGACGGTGGGATGCTCAGCCTGAACGGCTACGGATGCTTCGGGAGCTGTTTCCTCATTTTTCTTGCATCCACCGGCCATCAGGGAGACAGCGAGCAGTGCGCACACCGCCGCCACCGCTATTCGCGCCTTATAAGCTTCATCAGTTCCACGACTCGTTGCACAGTTCACGGTCTAGAGCCTTCCTGAAAGCGTTTCAAGCTGGGCCAGAGCCAAGTGGTAGCGAACCACGCCATCGACCTGGCCGTTTTCGGCGGCCACCAGGGTATTTTGTGCATCGACCACGTCGAGCACTGTGCTTTCGCCATTGACATAGCGAAGGTTGGTGAGACGAAGGGCTTCGCGGGCATCGGCTACGCTGGCATCGAGAGAGGCTAGCTGCTGTCGTGCGCTATCCGCTTCGTTATAAGCCTCGGTGAGGTCGGCGAGCATGCGGCGCTGGGCGGCACTGAGCGCTACCTTGCTGGCCTGCGAACGGATGCGCGCCTCCTTCACCTTACGCTCCGAGGTGAGCCAGTCCCAGATGGGAACGTCGACAGTGGCGCTCGCGGAGTAGCCCAGGTTGCGCGCGCCGCCAGGCCCGTTGCTTGCAAACTGCGGAGCGTCGATACCATAGCTGTAATTGAGCGCGAGGTCGGGCATCAGGCCAGCCCAGGCCGAGAGGGCCGTGGCCTGGCTGGCCTGGAGCGTGGCCAGGGCGCTGCGCAGTTCAGGATTTTTGGCCCGCGCCGCGGCTTCAACGCTGGGGCGGTCGGGTAGCATGGGCGGGGCTGTCTCCTCGACAACCGCGAATTTGCGGCTCGGGTCCGGGTAGAGCAGGATTCCCAGTTCAAGATTGGCTTTCTCGGTGCCGAGGCCGGCTTCCGCCAGTTCCCGCTGGCGCTGCTGTTGTCCAAGGCGAGCCTTGATGACGTCGACGTGCGCCGCTTCGCGTCCTTCTTCCCGCCTTTGCGTTACTTCGACAAAGCGATTGGCTTCATCGAGCGCACGCTGGGCGACGGCAAGTCTGTCTGCGCCAGCGCGAATGTTGTAATAGAGTTCAACCACAGTCGACACAAGCCCTCGGCGTGCGATTTCAAGTTCCGCCTCCGCCCGCGCCGCGTTGGCACTCGCTAGCCGTGCCGAAGCCGCTCCGGCCAAGCCGAGCGTTTCGGTAACTGCAGCCTGGTTTGTGTATTCATGAATGGAATTATTCGCGATGAACACAGGCAGAGACTGGCTGGTGGTGCCTTGCGTCGTGGTCGCCCGTGTGTGATTCGACTCGGTGAAAAGATATTGGTTGTGAAATGTAACCGTGGGAAGCAACGCGGCCTTGGCATCTTTGCGCTCGAGCGCAGCGGCACGGCTTTCTGCCACTGCGGCGGCAAACGCCGGCTCGTTCGCTTGCGCCAGCCGTATTGCATCCTCAAGGGTAAGCGGCGCATCCGTTTTCGACGGCGCCGTCTGCCCGGTTGCCCACGGCAGCGCCGTCGCCAGCAGAACTCCCGCGATCATTCCAGTACGCAACATAAACATCGATTCCACTCTACCCTGCGCACCCTGAAGATTTGCTGAAGGCGGCGAGTGACCCTCCGCTCCACTGACAAGGCATGAAATGAAAGAGGCTGAAACCTGGATTCTACCCTGAACATGTGACACTTGGTGACACGGCACAATTGAACAGTTAGACGATGCATTGGGACTCAGGTACGGGCTAGTCAAATCCACTCACGGCGCGTACAACATGATGAGACGGAAAGTGCCGAAGCGACGATCCCTGGCGGGCAGCATCCACCATTGCAATACTGCTTCGATTGTGGGCGGAGATTCAATGCATGTACTGATCATCGAAGATGAGGAACGGCTGGCACAGAACCTTGCCAAGGCAATCTCAAAAAATGCGGGGTTCGTTGTCGATGTCGCATTGGAAGGCAACGAAGGATTGCATCTTGCACTGTCGGGATCGTTCGATCTGGTGGTTCTCGACCTCATGCTGCCTGGCATCTCCGGTGAAGAACTTCTCACTGAATTACGCAGGGCAGGAAACAAGACTCCCGTTTTGGTACTTACTGCAAAGGAAGACAAGCAGACCATTGTGGGCGTCCTGGACAACGGCGCGGACGATTATCTCGCCAAGCCGTTTGACCTTGGAGAACTGCTCGCTCGGGTGAAAGCGCTCATCCGCCGCAGCAAGGGGCAGGCGAGTTCGTCGTTGGTGCTTGCGGACCTGATCCTCGACATGAACACAAGATCCGCAACTCGAGCGGAAGTGCGCGTGGAGCTGACGCCGATGGAATATCGCACTCTCGAATATCTGATGCTGCGCCAGGGTTCCGTTGTTTCCAAGGAAGAACTGCTCGAACACCTCTATGACTACAACTGGGAAAAATTCAGCAACGTAATCGAGGTGTACATCTCAGCTCTTCGCCGCAAGATCGACGCGAGCGCCCATGAGCGACTCATCCACACTTTGCGCGGTCATGGCTACATGCTGCGCCGCAGTGAGGCGGGATGATGCGTTCGATCCGCGGTCGAGTCGTTTTGCTTGTCCTCGCGGCCCAGTTGGTCGCGGCCGTGGGTGCGGTAGGACTCTCGATCTGGTATGTGCATCGCGCGGTGTGGTCGAGTGTCGATTCAGAGTTGAAAGCGCGCATGGTTTCAGTGCTTGCGCTGGTCGACGACGATGTAAAAAGTCCGGATGGTCTGACGTTTGACGGAGATCAGGTCAACATTCCCAAGGAGGATCTCTTTTGCATTGATGATGTACATGGCGGGCCCGTAGCGGGGTCCTCCTCGTGGCTGACCACGAACAAGGATCGCGGACAACATGAAGATGGAGCGTTCTTTTTTCGCCGCGGGGGAGTGATCTATCGAGCCAAGGCGCATATGAATGCGGCAATCCTCGATCAGGAGAATCATCAGATACCGCAACTCTATGTGAATGTCTATTACGCGATGCCGGCCAATCGCGCTGAGGCCGAGATCGCCAACGCAACCCGCATTGCGATTTCGGTTGGACTGCTCTCTCTCCTGATATCCTTCGGTTCGACGTGGTGGGCCGTGGGCAAAGGCATGCGTCCGCTCACCGACTTCGCCCATCAGGCAGATTTGATCGAGGCCGATGGGGCGCAGTTTGAAGACCCCACGGGCACGGTCCGGAGCACTGAGTTGGTGCCGCTCGCCCGTGCCCTGCACTCGCTGGTCTCTCGCCTGCAGCGGGCGTTCCGGCGCGAACGCCGATTTCTCAGCGATGCCGCACATGAATTGAAGACCGCTGTCGCGATCCAGAAATCGACTCTTCAACTTCTGGAACAAGGCAAAGCCTCAGAAGAAGAACTGCGCGAGGGCATCGCACGCGCGCTTGAAGATACTTCACGCACCGAGAACCTTGTGGCCAACATGCTGCTTCTGGCGTCCATCGATTATTTTCAACGGTCGACCGGCAAGGGCGCCATTGACAACGAAGCGCCGCTCGGTCTCAACGAGTCGTTGCAGCATGCCATCGATCAGCTTGTGCCCATGGCGAAGATCAAATCGGTATCGGTTGTGTTCGATTCTTGTTGCGATTTGAGAGTGCGCGCACCGGAATACGAGCTCAACCAACTCTGGATCAATCTCCTCGAAAATGCAATTCAGCATTCCCCGCTCGGCGGTGAAGTGAAGGTTGAGATCAGCCGCATCGAAGGCTCGGCGTGCCGCATCCTGATTGCGGACGCAGGGCCGGGAATATCGAGCGAAGACCTGCCCCATGTATTCGAACGGTTTTATCGCTCGGATCGTTCACGGTCGCGATTGACGGGAGGATTTGGTCTCGGTCTCTCGATTGCCAAGGCGGTTGTGGAGAAGAATCGTGGTGCAATTCAAATCGAAAACATGCCACAGGCAGGCGCCACAGTTGAGGTTTGTCTTCCCGCGGTCGACGCGTAGTGGGCATATTCAACAAGTATGGTTCGCCTTGACCAGGCCGGAATGTTTTCATCAAGCCCGGCGCCCTGTGGCATCAGTTGAACAAATGAGATCTCACCTTCAAAAAAACCCTGCACGCCAGCGCGCGAGGGCGCGCAGCAAGCGCGGCGGACATGGGTTGAAGCATTGCCGAGGATGGATGTGGAAGAGCGTGCTCGGATTATCGAGTGCGTAGGTGAGCGCCGTATCGAATTGCGTAATCGCCGCATCGGCATCGCCCATTGCGCCAAAGCGGCAACCGAAAAGGCAAAGCATGACGAGGAGTGGAGGCAACCTGCCGATAAGCACCAGAAGGCCGCGGCCACCGCGCATCCGGAAAAGCCGGCGGTTGCCGCACCTCAGAAGGCTCCGGAAACTGCGCCCCGGCAGCGCCGGCATCGAAAGACGCCGCAGCGCCCAAACCGCAAGGGAAATAGCTAACCTTACGCTTTTGAGGAGTGCTTTGGCGACTCCCACCGGCCGGATTGAGCGGATTGGAGGATGGCTCCGATAACCGCCATGTTGGCGATGGCGTCTTCCAGGGGAACTGGAACGTCAGCGTCGTCCATAACCGCTTTGGAAAAGGCGTCGCCCTGCAGCGTGTACTGATCGCAGACGGGGAATGTTTCCGTGGTGATGCCGGCGCCCGACAGATCGCCGCCGTCATCGATGAAGAGGCGCGTGGGGCGGTCGGGAGGGGCGTTGAAGGGGATCTCGATCTCGATGCGGCCGCGTGTGCCGAAGAAGTGGACGCGCTGATACGGAACAAGCTGGGTGCTGCACGTGAAGATGGACTGTCCGCCGGGGAAATCAAGCATCGCCGAGGTGAGGCGGTCAGTGTTCATCACCGGATCGCGATCGACGAGGGCTACGACGCGTGTGGGCTCCTGCCTGAACGCGTAGCGCGATGCGTGAATGAGGTAACAGCCGATGTCGTAGAGTGCGCCGCCGCCGCTTTCAACCTGGTTACGGATGTTGGCCGGATCGCTATTGAAATAACTGAAGAAGCCTGAGATAGAGCGAATCTCGCCGATGCGTTTTTCAGCGAGGAGTTGCCGCAGGCGAACCCACTGCGGATGGCAGTTGACCATGAAGGCCTCGCCTATTTTGACTCCGGTGCGGGCGCGGACGGCAAGCAGTGTTTCCGCTTCAGCGACGGTGAGGCTGAGCGGCTTTTCGCAGAGAACGTGCTTGCCCGCTTCGGCGGCGCGGATGGTCCACGGGACATGAAGCTGGTTGGGGAGCGGGTTGTAGATGGCATCGATGCTGGGGTCGGCGAGGAGTTCCTCATAGGAGCCGTAGGCCGTGGGAATGCCCAGAGCGATCGCAGCCCGCTCGGCATTGGCGCGATCGCGCGAGGCGATTGCCACAACACGGGTGTATTGCCCGCGCTGCATGGCGGGAATGACTTTTTTGAGGCCGATATTGGCAGTCGAGAGAACTCCCCAACGGAGTGAGTTTTCCATGGAAGTAATCATAGTGCTTGTAAAGCAAAACGGGGCGGCATGGCGTAGAATTGCAGCGTTCGGGAATACGCTTTCTCGCGCTCTGGCAAAACCTGCGCGGCCAGGAAGTCGATTCCGGAAGATCCTAACGCGATTCGAGGGATGGATTGTGATGAAGGCACTGTTATGCACACATACGCTGCTCGCTTTTGGCCTGCCGGCCCTGATGGCGGGTCCTTTGCTGATTCTTGGTCAGGCGCAGGCCGTTACCGAGATCGGCGGGCAAAAGATTGTGACTCTCACCCGCACTGCCGCCAGCACCACCAGGCCGGAGTTCACAGGCATCACGCTTGCGCCGGGGCGCGGGATGGAAATCCTGCAGATCACCGCGAACTTTCCGGGCAAAGGCAATGTGGACGTGCTCGCTTCTCCGGACTTGGCGAACGCGAAGAAGATGCTGGACGTAGACGATGACAGCTTTGGAAATCTGGGCTACCGGCTGGGCGCCGCTTTTCTGGTTCCCTACCCCAATCGGATTCGCGGCAAGCTCTCGGCCGACGGCAAGACGCTGACCACAGAGTGGAAGGGCCACACCATCACCCTTCCAGCCAACAACATAGGCAAATTGCCCGGGGCGGAGCGCCACGCCATGCACGGGCTGATCCTCAAGGCCAAGACCGACGACGTCAAGGTTGTGGACATTCCCGGCGGCCAGGAAGTGACCGGAGTGATCCATGGCGGCGACTTTGGAGGCCACTGGCTGTCGAAGACCGACCTGATTTTCACCATACGGCTGACGGCCGAAGCCGTGGATGCCAGCATCGTTGCGCGCAATGTGGGCAACGAAGCCGAGCCGATCGCCATTGCCTGGCACCCTTACTTCAATTTGCCCTCAGGCGACCGCACGCAGGTCAAGGTGCATATCCCCGGAACCACGGTGGCTGAGGTGGATAACTACGACAACGTCTTCCCGACGGGCAAGATTTCTCCGGTAGCGGGGACCAAGTTTGACCTGCTTGCGCCGGGCGGTGTGGCGCTGGGATCGAACTTCTACGACGACAACTGGAATCACCTGGAGTGGGCGAACAAGGCCGTTACGGTAAAGGTGATCGATCCGGCGGCGAAATACGGCATCGACATCATCGGCCTGTCGCCGGAGATAAAGGCAATCCAGATGTACGCGCCACCCACTAAACAATTCGTGGCCATCGAGCATCAGTACAACTTCGGCGATCCCTTCGGCAAGGAGTGGGGCTCGACCGATACAGGCATGGTTACGCTGAAACCCGGACAAAGCAGCAAATGGCATGTGCGGCTGCACGTGTTTGTGCCGTAAGGGTTCGCTGCAATTGAACCAACCAAGCGGGCCGGAAGCGATTCCGGCCCGCCTGGTTTTCAGTGGGCCCGGCTGGATCCAGAAGGGTCTTCGGCGAAGCTCTATTCGTGGACAAATGTAACTTCAACACGCCGCGATTGCAGGAAGTAAGGAATCCAGATCAGGCCGGCGACGATCGCCCTCAAAACGCCCGTCCATGTGGAATGTGGGGTATATTTCAAGGTCATCAGGTGATCGATCAGAACCCAGACGATCTGGGCCGAGAAATAGACCACCATGGCGGTTGGGAAAACACGCTTCCGTTGGTAAAGCAGAACGTTGAGGCAGACCACCGCAGCGAGAAACAAGGTATTGGTGATGGCCTCAAACATGACGAGTCCGGCAAGGCCGGGACGAAGCGCAAGGCCTGCCTGGTATCGATCGCCGGTCAAGATGCGGAGATCGGTATAGACGCCATGCATCATGATGAACGGCGAGATTGCAAGGCCAATTGCCACCAGGATCAGCCAGCCACCAATGCCGTTGAGGTCGCTCCCCGTTGAAAACATGGGAGAGGCGATGACGGGCTGAGCGGGAGTCGCGGGCGTTGCTTCGCGCGTTGCCACCGGAGGATCGGACAGATCGGATGCGACTGAAGACCTCGCAGCATCCGGCCCCGCGGGCTCACCCACCGCGGCGCCGCAGTGAATACAGACGACCGCGCCGTCCTCCAGTTCGTATGTGCATCGCGTGCATTGATTGGTCATTGTGGAGTGCTGCGGGTACGACTGGATAATCCCCGAATCGCAGAGAGTTGTCAATTACGGTGGCAGCCGTGCGCAGCGAAGCCGCACGAAAACTCTAATCTTCGAGCCTTCTGAGCTGCACTGTCTTTCCGGTGCGGGCCGATTCTCGCGCCGCGTCGAGAATCTGCATGACGATGACGTTGGTGTCGAGCGAACTCAGGTCGTCCTTCGGCATGATTTCGCCGCGCAGAACTGCGGCCAGATAGTTCAGCGAGTTGTTCTCTGGCGGAGAGAGCGAAGGCGGCGTGGTGAACTGCTCTTGCGCATCGTGCTCGTGGCGCACGCGGAGCTTGTCGGACTCGACGGTGATGGCGTAGCCGGTGGCGCCGTAGACCTCCATATCCTTGCGCCCGAAGGGCCAGTTCCACGATGCCTGAATGACGGCCTGGGAATGAGGATAGGTGAGCACGATGGTGGCGTCGTCATCCACCTGCGGATAGGTTTCGGGCTTATCGTGATTGACCACAGCGGTAACAGTGAGCGGAGTTTCGCCGCGCATGAGCCAGGTCATCAAATCTACTCCGTAGCAGCCGAAGTCGTAGAGCGCGCCGGCGCCGTTCTGGGCGGGATCGGTGAGCCAGGCAAGAAATTCCGGCGGAACACCGATCTCCTTGGGGCCCTGGTGGCCGTCGTGAACGACGACGCGGCGGATGGCGCCCAGGCGGCCGCTTTCGGCTTCGTCATAGGCTGCTCTGTTGCTGGCGTACCAGGTGGTCTCGTAGTTCACCAGCACGTGGATGTGGTAGTGGCGGGCGGTGCGGCGGATGGCCAGGGCGTCGTCAAGCGAGATGGTCAGAGGCTTCTCCACCATGGCGGAGACACCGTACTGTGCTGCGATCTCGATGGCAGCCCGGTGATCGGCGATGGAGGTATAGACCAGCACGGCCTGGGGGTGGGTCTTCTCGATCATGTTGGCTTCCTGGCGATAGAAGACGGTTGCGGGAAGCGCGTATTTCTTCTGGTACCTGGCGAATAGTGCGGGGTCAGAGTCGGCGATGCCGACCAATTCGACGTCGGTATGGTGGGGAAGGCCGGCAAGGAAGCCTTCGACGTGGCCATGGACCAAACCGACGACGGCCACTCGAAGCGGCGTACGGTGGACTTGGGCCGTGAGCGCGGTTGGTACGGCCAGCAGCAACACTATCAACAACTTGCGGCTCAATCGAGCAGGAAAAAAGATGAGGACAAAGGGCATTAAATCGAATTCGCCTCCTGGGGCGGATTCTACTCTGGCGGGCCCACGTGAACCTGCTGTCGATGAACGGCAGCGAATCGATCAGTTCCGCATGGCTCAGCCTGCCGACTAGGTGCGATCAAGAAAGAATCTTGCGCGCTGAGTTTCAGAATAGGAATTGGGTGCCGAGAACATCCGGATGGGGCCCCTCATTTCGTAAACTCGCGCCCACTTTTTGCCGTCTATTCCGGTGTGGGAACATTGGTGCAGGCCCGGTTCCGCTGCCCGTGCTGCGGATACAAGACGCTGGAAGCGCCGGACGCGCTCGGATTGTGCCCGGTTTGCTGGTGGGAAGACGATGGCCAGGAAGATGAAGATGCCGCGGATGTTCGCCTGACCGTCAACGGCTCCCTCAGCCTGAAGGAAGCCCGGGAGCACTACATGCACTGCGGCGCGGCGCATCCGCGGTTCCTGCCTTACGTACGCAAGCCTCAGCACACTGAGCAGTAAGCTCTCTTTCTTCCCAAGCGAGGTCTCTGACCGGTTACGTGCCTATTACGGTGCATTTCGCCGCCTGATCGGCTTTCGCCGGTTTGACCCTTCCAGCAAACCCTCTTACCATGAGATGAGGGACTTCAGGGCCACTCAGCGAAGGCTTTGCCTTGAGTAAGAGTGCGTTGCCGCGGCTATTTGCGCGAGTTGGCAGCCGGCAGCCCAAATGGGCATCCGGCAGCAAGAATGAGCCCCTAGCAGTTGATGTGGCGCACAGAGCGCCTGGAAGGCAAAAAGTTGAGTTCTACTGACACTCTCGAAAACAACCCCCGACCTGAAACAGCCGAGGGGACGCATGAGCACGAAGGCCTGGAAGCGCACGAACATGAGCAAGAAGGCCACGCACACGACCATGATGGGCATGACCATGAGCATGAGGGACACGACCAC
>PLPU01000285.1:0-4523 GCA_003159975.1 Acidobacteriaceae bacterium | reverse complement strand
AAGGACGTGATCGACGGCCTGCTGCCGGAGCGGTTCAACAAGGCAGTGCGCGACCTGGGCGTCGCGCCCGTAGGCCAGCCGCAGGTGACCGAGCTGACCGTCGAGGACGGCCAAGCGCTGCACGTCAAGGCGGTCTTCGAATTCATTCCCGCATTCTCCATCGAAGGTTACCAAAGTGTAACGGTGGAAAAGCCGTCTGTGGAAATCACCGAGGACGAGTTCAATCTGGAGATGGCGGAGTTGCGGGAGTCTCGCGCCACCATTGAACCGGTAGAGGAAGACCGGGCGCTGTTGGACGGCGACTGGGCACAGATCTCCTACAAGGGCCAGATCGAGGGCGACACCGAGGCTGCCCCGATTGCCGGTGAAGACACGCTGGTTGAGGTTGGCGGTAAGGACACGGTGGAAGCCTTTAACGCGGTTCTGCGCGGCGCAAAGCCGGGCCAGGAGCTAAAGGCTGAAGTCATCTATCCCGCCGAGTATGGCGACGCCAAGCTGGCCGGCAAGACCGTAGCCTACGAGCTTGAGGTGAAAGCCATCAAGAGACGCACCCTGCCCGATCTGGACGACGATTTTGCCGCAGAACTCGGTGCTTATGAGAGCTTTGCGGACCTTGAAGCGCGGGTGCGCGAGCACATGGCGAGCCGTAAGCGGCGCAGTGTGGAAGGTGAAACCAAGGACCGGCTCTTTGCGGCGCTTACCGAGCGCTACCCTTTCGCGGTGCCCGAATCGCTGGTGCAGGAGCAGATTGACGCGCGGCTTGAACGCGGGCTGCGCGCCCTGGCGGCGCAGGGCATGGATACCGAGCAGATGCGCAAGCTGGACTTTCAAAGGCTGCGCGCGGCACAGCGAACCAGCGCGGTGGCAGAAGTAAAATCCATGATCCTGCTGGACCGGATTGCGCACGATGAGAACATCACCGTCAGCGACGAGGAACTGGACCAGGAACTGCAAATTGCCGCAATTCAATCACGGGAGCCGCTGGATGTATTGCGGGCGCGTTTGACTGAAGACGGCGGGCTAGCTAAAATCCGTGAACAACTCCGACGCGAAAAAACGGCGAGCTTACTTTACGAACGGCTTCCCGCATAGGGCGGGTAACAGGGCGGAAAACGCCGCGTGGAACAGGAAATGGCCGCGCGGCTCTCAGGAATCGGGGAGAAACAGCCCCCAACGGAAGAACGGGAAGAACATTCAATGGCATTGGTTCCCATGGTGGTTGAGCAGACGAGCCGAGGCGAGCGCGCCTACGACATTTACTCGCGTCTGCTTCGCGATAACATCATTTTTCTCGGCACCCCGATCGACGACCAGGTGGCTAATCTGATTGTGGCGCAGATGCTCTTTCTGCAAGGGGAAGACCCTGAGAAAGACGTCTCGCTGTATATCAACTCTCCGGGCGGCTCGATCACCGCAGGCCTGGCGATCTATGACACAATGCAATTCATCAAGAACAACGTGGTCACCTATTGCATTGGCCAGGCGGCCAGCATGGGTGCGTTTCTATTGCTGGCTGGGACCAAGGGCAAGCGGTTCGCGCTGCCCAACTCGCGCATCCTGATTCACCAACCATCGATGGGCGGGCTGAGCGGGCAGGCTACGGACATCGACATTCATGCGCGCGAAATTCTGCGCATTCGCGAGATTACCAACAACCTGATTGCCAAGCACACGGGGCAGCCTCTCGATCGCATTGAGCGCGATGTGGAGAGGGATTTCATCATGAATTCGCAGCAGGCGAAGGAATACGGCATCGTCGACGAGATCATCGACAGGCCGCGCACGTAGGAAGCGGAGTTGGCGGAGTTAAGACCGCAAGCGCCGGAAAAGAGAGCAGGAATGGGCAGATGAACACGGAGCTCAAAAAGTCGCAGCTGTGTTCATGGTGCTCCAAGTCGCAAGACGACCTGGATGTGCTGATTGCTACGCCGACGGATAAGCCCGGACCTCGGTCTTATATCTGTGACGAGTGCCTAGCAGTTTGTAACAGCCTTTTGGAAGATCGGCGCGAACGGGCTTTGCAAGTGGATGCGCAGTAAGGAGCGATCGAGTATGGGATTTATTGAAGAAGGTCGTCAGCTTATTCAGGACTTCGTAACCCCGGAGATCCGCTCGCTTGACGCTCGGCTTACAGCCATAGAAAAATGTCTTGAATCGCTTGATGCCAAAGTCGAAAAGCAGTTCGATTCGCTCGAAAGTAAAATGGAACGGAATCAGGCTCAGGTATTGGACACGCTGCACAGGATGGAAAACTACAGTCATCTTCTGGAACGCTTGGCACGCGTTGAAAGCAAACTTCAAAACGTTGCGTAGCCGCATTCGCGCAACGGAATCCAGTTAACTCGTCGGAAGAGGGAGTAACACCATGAAAACGCGCACGGGACCTGAAGAAGCACTGCGCTGCTCGTTCTGCCACAAGTCGCAGGACGCCGTGGCCAAGCTGATCTCGTCGCCCAGCGACTATCCTCGCGCATATATTTGCGACGAGTGCGTAGCCGTCTGCAACTCAATCCTTGAGGACGACCGCGGCGAAGCGACTCCCGCCACCACCGCCGGCCACCTGCCCAAGCCGCAGGAGGTGAAGAGCTTTCTGGACGACTTTGTGATCGGACAGGACCAGACCAAGAAGAAGCTGGCCGTAGCGGTATACAACCACTACAAGCGCATCCAGATGAACCGCATGCGCAACAATGAAGTGGAACTGGCGAAGAGCAACATTCTGCTCATCGGGCCGACTGGATCGGGCAAGACGCTGCTGGCGCACACCCTGGCAAAAATGCTCGACGTGCCCTTCGCGATTGTGGATGCGACCACCTTGACCGAAGCAGGCTACGTAGGCGAGGACGTGGAGAACATCATCCTCAAGCTGTTGCAGGCCGCCGACGGCGATGTAACGCGAGCGCAGCAGGGCATCATCTATATTGACGAGATCGACAAGATCGGCCGCAAGGATGAGAACCCCTCCATTACCCGCGATGTTTCCGGCGAGGGCGTGCAGCAGGCGCTGCTCAAAATCCTCGAAGGCACCGTGGCCAATGTGCCGCCGCAGGGCGGGCGCAAGCACCCCCACCAGGAGTTCACCGCAGTCGACACCACCAACATTCTCTTCATCTGCGGAGGAGCGTTTGTTGGGTTGGAACGCGTGGTAGGACGCCGCGTGGGCAAGAAGGCGCTTGGCTTCAAGGCCGCCGACGCTGAGGCAGATGCAGCAACCACTCGCTCGCATCGCGATACCGAGCTGCTGCGCAGAACCGAGCCGCAGGATCTGATCAAGTACGGGTTGATTCCGGAGTTTGTTGGCCGCCTGCCGGTAATGGGCATTCTCGACGAGCTGGACGAAGCGGCACTGGTCGAGATTCTGACCAAGCCGCGGAATGCGATCCTCAAGCAGTATCAGCGGCTGTTCGAATACGAAAATGTTCGCCTCCACTTCACGCAGGAAGCGACAGTTGCCGTTGCCCGCGAGGCATTGGCACGCAAGGTGGGCGCGCGTGGATTGCGCATGATCCTGGAAGAGCTGATGCTCGACCTGATGTATCACCTGCCCAACAACAAACGCGTGCGCGACCTGGAGATCACGAGCGACATGGTCGAACGGCGCGACCTGTCGTTATGCCTGCTTGAAAAAGCTGGATGAGTCCAAGTCATTGAGCAGATAGAAAAGCCTCAGACACACACCGTCTGGGGCTTTCTTATTTGTGGATACATTGAAGCGCGAGCCAGATCTACGAACCAGATCTTGGAAACCAGGCCTCAAGCCATGCCAACTTCACGTAAAGCAGATAAATCAATGTGATAATGCAGAATCCCAGAGGAATCATGAGCCGTGGTTCGCGATACAGTTTCTCAGGATTTTGCACGGCGCTCTCCGCGTGAAATGAGAGACCAAAATAAACCGCCATCAGCCATGCAATGAAGGGAAAGGAAAGTATCAGTTCCATGTGATAGCGCATGGCAAATGCACCGAAAAACAGCATAGCGGCAGCGGAATAGAAAACGACGGAGTTAAGCAAAGACTCTTCGTTGTAGTAGCGGAAGGAGCGGCGATAACCGGCGGCGATTGCGGCATCGCCGATCTGGCGATATTCGCTGAATCTTTTCAGCGCCATAAAATATGCGCCGAGCATCCAGTACGACAGGAGCAAAGATACTGGCGGCAAAATCGAACTGGTAACGATATACCATCCAAGGCAGAAGCGAATGGGGTTATTAACTGACTCGCTGAGAACATCGACATACGGAAGGTCTTTACTGCGTATAGGTGAGATGTTATAAACGCATCCCATAATCCAAAGCGCGGCGGCGCAAATCACGAATTGCCGCGAGATAAGAAGTCCCATTCCAAGGCCCGCGATCATCATTGCGATCCATTGCGCATAGCCCCAGCCGAAATGCACAAGCCCGCAGGCGGCGGGACGATTCTTCTTGGTCGGATGCAGGCGGTCGAAGGGCGCGTCCAGGATCTCGTTGATTACATAGTTGCTGCAGGCAATTAACGTTGAGGCTACCAGCCCTAAGAGGAT
>PLPU01000385.1:15088-17283 GCA_003159975.1 Acidobacteriaceae bacterium | reverse complement strand
AGTTTTGTCAGTTCGTACAAGGTTGCGCACAGTTTATCCAGAAAGAAGACAGCGAACGCGAGCATGATCCAGGTGAAGAGGAAATTGAAGGCGAACTCAACAAAAAAACTGAGCGGTGAAACGGGCGATTCGGCGGCGTGCGGAAACAGGGCATTGGTGAGCAACTGGCCGGGCAAAAAAAGGTGAGCGGGCAGCCAGTCATAACTGGTTCCTGACGCATTAATCGCAAGCAGCATGAGCATGGCAGCGGCCAATCCTGTAAGTGCGGGGTACAGCAGGTAGCGGGTCTTCATTCTTGTCATCCGTAGCATCCGCCTGCGCGGGTGCGGTTAGAGTTAGCTGCCGGGGATGGCTAGCTCGATGCGGTTCAATCCAATTCGGAAACGGGTTCGTGACGCCGTTCGCGAATTTGGTCGGGCAGAATGCCGATCAGGTCCTGGTCGTAGATGTTTTTCTTGCGATCGGCGAGCGCGACGAAGCGGTAGTAAGTATGTTGGAGTTCGTCGCGAGTGAGGGCGAAGCCGAGCTGCTCGAGGCGGTGCCTGAGCGCGGCGCGGCCGGAGTGCTTGCCGAGCACGAGGTGGGTTTTGGCCACGCCGACCAAGGCCGGGGTCATGATTTCGTAGCAGAGGGGGTTGGCCAGCATGCCGTGCTGGTGAATTCCGGACTCGTGGGCAAAGGCGTTTTCGCCGACGATGGCCTTGTTGGGCGAGGGACGGAAGGTGATGATCTGGCCGAGCACCTGGCTGGTGGCGTAGAGGTTTTCAAGCTTGATGTTGGTGGTCATGCCGTAGCGGTCGCCGCGAACGTAGAGGGCGGCGGCGATCTCTTCGAGGGCGGCATTGCCGGCGCGTTCGCCGATGCCGTTGATGGTGCACTCCACCTGGCGTGCGCCGTTCTGGATAGCGGCGAGGGAGTTGGCGACGGCGAGGCCGAGGTCGTCGTGACAATGCGAAGAGAGGATGATGCCCTGCGCGTCGATGGCCGGGATTCGCTCACGGACCTCGGCGAACATGCGGCCGTAATCCTCGGGTGTGGAGTAGCCGACGGTGTCAGGCATGTTGATGGTGGTAGCGCCTGCCTCAACAGCCACGCGTACCATTTCGACGAGGAAGTCGCGATCGGAACGGGTTGCGTCTTCCGGCGAGAACTCGACGTCGTCGACCAGCGAGCAGGCAAGGCGGACGGATTCCGCGGCGAGGTCGAGAGCCTCCTGACGGCTGATTTTGAGCTTGTATTCAAGGTGCAGATCGCTGGAGGCGAGGAAGACATGGATGCGGGCGCGGTCAGCAAACTGAATGGCGCGGGCGGCCATCTCGATGTCTTCCTTCTTGGCGCGGGCGAGGGAACAGATGCGCGGCTTGCGGATGGCCTGTGTGATGGTGGCGATGGCAGCGAAGTCGCCCTCGGAGGCCATGGCGAAGCCGGCCTCGATGATGTCCACGCCCAGATCTTCAAGGGCATGGGCCATGGTGAGCTTTTCCTGCGTGGTCATGCTGCAGCCGGGCGACTGCTCGCCGTCGCGCAGAGTGGTGTCAAAAAAGGCAACGTGATTTGAAGGCCAATTCGAAGTCATGGATACGCCTGCCATGGGGAAAGCTTGGATGCAACCTTACAAGTGTCTCGCAGAAAGGGCATATAAGGCAAAGTTATTCTTTTTGGGATGGCCATTAGTATTTGTTATGATCCAAGGGAGATCAACGATGAGTGGGCCGGCGTCGGTGACGATAGATTCCAGTTGCCCGAATTTCCATAACGAATGGATTGCAAAGTATACCCACAGTGGGTATAGTAAGGATGATTGCTGTGAAGGATCCAATCAGGCCGGAGGTACTGCAATTTGTTGAAGCGCCGGCCTTCAGCAGGTATCGGGAGGATTATCTCGACGATGAGGGATTCAGGGAATTGCAGCAGGCTTTGGCCTCCAATCCGGAGGAAGGGGATCTGATTCCGGGCGCGGGCGGGATTCGGAAGCTTCGATGGAGAGAGTTCGCGGCGAGGCAAAGGAAAGCGCGGCGGCCTGAGGATCATTTATTACTGCTTTCTTTCGGATGAAGAGATTTGGTTGTTGACGCTGTACGGCAAGGACGAAGCTTCCGATCTCACAAAGGACGAAAAGGCACAACTGCGCAGGGTGCTCGAAGCCGAGCGCGCCGCTCGCAAGTGGAAGGAGACGCAATGAGCAAGCAGAAGGC
>PLPU01000385.1:0-15044 GCA_003159975.1 Acidobacteriaceae bacterium | reverse complement strand
CTGGCGGCGACATTTGTCGAACTGGTTTTGCGGTATCCGGATACGATCGAGCGGCTGCAGGCGCTGCCTAAGCGGGTTGCGCGAAATGACAGAAATCGCGCGTGATCCGCCATGGGCTCTGGGGCACCCGGACTGAAACTTGATGCTGCGCGCCGGTGACTGAGAAGAAGCTACTCCTCGCCGAGGTTGCAAATGTTTGATTTCATTGAAAAACACATCTTGACGGATTTCGCACCGTCTACGGGACGGAGACTTATATTGGGCTCTGACCCAGGACTGCGCTGCGCTTATCCTCCACCCCAACACGCAAAGACCGCGCGTCGGGGACCCCGGGTCCTGGGCTATTATCGCTTCTCCCTCCGGGAGAAAGAACGTCCGACGGTGTTTCATCTCCCGTGGGTCGGCTTCGCCGGTGGACGACTGAAAACTGACAACTGAAAACTGACAACTGTTATGGAACTGAATCAGCTGGAGACGTTTTTGGCGGTGGCGGAGGAGNNGGAAACTCGAAGCATCGGTGGGGGAAACGCTGTTTGACCGGGCGGCGCGGGATGGATCATTGACGGCGGCCGGGGTGCTGCTGCGGGATTATGCGCTGCGGCTGATGGCGTTGCGGCGAGAGGCGGCCAGTGCGCTGGATGAGCTGAAGAACCTGGAGCGTGGGCGGTTGCAACTGGCGGCGAATGAGTACACATGCTTATACCTGCTGCCGGCCATCGACCGGTTCAAGCGGGAGTTTCCGCAGGTGAACGTTACGGTGCACCGGATGCTGGCTTCGAAGATTCCCGAGGAACTGACGCTGCGCACGTTTGAACTGGGGGTGATCTCGTTCCGGCCCGACCCGGCGCATTTCCGCACCATCGCGGTGTATGAGGACGGGCTGGCGTTGATTGTGGGTCCCAATCATCCTCTTGCGGGTGCTTCGCGGGTTTCGATCACTGACCTCGGGGAGGAAGATTTTATTGCCCACAATGTGACGTCTCCGTTGCGGAGGAAGGTGATTGAGGCGTTTCAGAAGTATCGGACGCCTTTGAACATGGGGATCGAGTTGCCGACGATTGAGGCAATCAAGCGGTTTGTGGCGATGGGCAACGGGGTGGCGCTGGTGCCGCACCTGACGGTGGTGAGGGAACTGGAGACCGGAGAACTGGTGAGGGTGCAGGTGGAAGAGTTGGAGATGCGGAGGGTGCTGCGGCTGGTACACCGGCGGCAGGCGACTCTCTCATACGCAGCGAGGGCGTTTTTGCGCACGGTGCGGACGCTGGCCAGGGAGCAGGGACCGCCGTTTCATTTCCATGTGGAGCGAATGGGGTGAGGCATGGGACGGCGAAAACAGGTTGGCGCCCGGATACCCTTTGGGATCTGGCGCGTCTATAGTCTCAGAACTTTTCTGGTAAGGTGTTGGGCGCCGCAGGCCTTTGCAAGAGCCGGGGCTGGGCTTTGAGGCACAGACCGGCCCGGCCATTTACAATGCTGAGAGCGGGGCCCGGACTAGAACCGGCGCGCCGGAATTGACAAGCTCGTTGCCAGCCGGACGGTTGCGCAGTCGTGAGGTTCAGGACCGAATGAAGAAGATCGCATTAGTTGCATTCCTGCTGGCCGTATCTGTGGCCGCAGGCCGCGCTCAGGAAAGCCGCCAGGACATCAGCCTCAGCGGAATTGGGCTTATCGAGCCGTTTATTGCCGCCCCTACCGACGTTCAAGTGAACTCGAACTATGCGCTTGGCGCACTGGCCAGCTACCGCTTCATGCTGACGCCTTCAAGCGCACTCGAAGCCAACTACGGGATCACGTACAAGAACACAATCCGGTTTCACGCCCCGAATATTACCGCAAAGGGCATCGCGGTTCCGGTTCGCACCCAGGAAGTTTCGGGGGCTTATGTGCACATGTTCAACTACAAGAAATACAACCCGTTTGTGGAAGCGGGACCGGCCGCTTTGATCTTCCTGCCGATTGTGAACAGCTCTCTGGGGATTCTGGGCCCAAAACAGCAGACCGAGGTGGGCGTGCTGTACGGAGCCGGCATTGCATATGAGATCAGCCCCAGCTTCGATATACGGGCGGAGTATCGCTCCTATGTAGCCAAGGTGCCGAATTTTGGCGAGACTTCTACGACTTCGGGCTACAACTTCAATACCAACAAGTGGTACAACATCTACGTTCCGACGCTTGGCGTGGCGTATCACTTCTAGAGAACGAACGTATACGGAGTAAAAAGGACCGGCTGAGGCTGGTCCTTTTTATTGGAGCGCAAGTTGCCGGGCAGGTTGGAGTACGCGGCTTACGAAGCCGATGAGGGAGCCCCGGTTGCTTCGGCGTAGCGGCCCAGTTCCTTGACCATGGCGCAACTGCGTTGCAACGCTTCAAGAGCTTGCGAACCCTCTTCGGAGGAATGGATCTGGCAATCCACGTAAAAGATATATTCCCAGGGCCTTCCGTGCACGGGGCGAGACTCGATTTTAGTGAGGTTGGTGCCGAGGGCGGAGAGGTCGGTAAGGGCGGCGACGAGTGATCCCGGGCGGTTTTCGACGGAGAAGGCGAAGCTGATCTTGTTGGAAGCAGGATCGATGACGGCGTCCCTGCTGCGGCGGACGAGGAAGAAGCGAGTGAAGTTTTCCGGGTTGTCTTCGATGCCGGCCTGGAGAATTTGCGCGCCGTAGTAGTGGGCAGCCGCCTCGCTGGCGATGGCCGCCGCATGGCGGTCGCGGAGTTCGACCAGTTGCTTGACGCTGCCGGCTGTGTCGTAAAAGGCGAACGACTCCATGCGGGGGTGGTTGGCGAGGAAGCGGCGACATTGCGCCAGGGCGACGGGATGCGAAAAGACGCGATCGATTTCGCCGATGGAGGCGCCGGAGATGGCGATGAGGTTGTGGCGAATGCGCAGGAGGGTCTCGCGCTCGACCGTCACATCGTGAGTGAGAAGCAGGTCGAAATGTTCGGAGACTGAGCCGGCGAGCGAGTTTTCAATAGGTATGACCGCAGCATCGACGGAGCCATTGACGAGCGCGGAAAATGCATCGGCGGAGAGGGAGCAGGGAACAATCGTCGAGCCGGTGACGAGCTTCATCGCCGCTTCGTGACTGAATGAGCCGGGTTCCCCCTGGATCGCGATTCTCATATCGTGCCCTGGTTCTCCGATTGCCGGTTGTGGTGCGGGTAATTCAGATGCGTCTTGCGGAGAGTACTTTCTGGCACCATACCATAGCTCGATCGGTATTTCCTCAGGGAATGATGAGGATGTCATAGAAAACGACTCCTGAACCAGAGATCTGCGGCGACAAAGGCAAGAAAGACCGTGGCGATGACGCCGTTCATGGTGAAGAAGGCGGCATTGAGACGACGGAGATCGCGGGGAGAAACGAGCGAGTGCTCGTAGGCGAGCAGGACGGTGACGGCGGCGATGCCGATCCAGCCGAGAGCAAAGAAGTGAAACAGGACGGCGAACCAGGCGAGGAGGGCGAGCATGACGAGGTGCATGATGCGCGCAGCCCAGAAGGCGGCTGGGATGCCGATGGCCTGGGGCAGGCTGTGGAGGCCGACGGCGCGGTCGTGTTCGAAGTCCTGGCAGGCGTAGAGGACGTCGAAGCCGCCAGCCCATAGAGTGACGGCGGCGGTGAGGACGACGATGCGGGGATCGAGAGAGCCGCGGACGGCGATCCAGGCGGCGGAGGGTGCGAGGCCGAGGGCGAGGCCGAGAACCAGATGGGACCAGCGCGTGACGCGCTTCATGTAGCTGTAGCCGAGCAGGACGGTGAGCACGACCGGCGAGAGATAGAGAGTGAGCTGATTGAGCTGGGCGGCGGCGATCACGAAAATGGCGGCCGCGACGAGCGTGAATCCGAAGACAAAGCCGCGAGAGAGTTGGCCGGCGGGGATGGCGCGGGTGCGGGTGCGGGGATTGACGGCGTCAAGCTCCGCATCGGCCCAGCGATTGAAGGCCATGGCGCAGGAGCGCGCGGCGACCATGGCGACGAGAATCCAGGCNNAAGATGGAGTGCTCCCACTTGATCATTTCCAGGGTTGTGCGCGTCTTGGACCAGATGCCGGGCATGGTCTACCAGGGATTAGTTTACTTGAGGAACCTGGAGCAAAGACAGCCAGTTAGCGGCCGCTGGCGCGGGCCTGGCAAGTTAGCAAGCTGGCGTGGGCTACGACCCGGCCGCGGCTATTTTTTCGGCGCTTTCATCTCGTGGTTGCCTTGTTGGAGGACCAGTCCGGTGACTTTGCCGTCAGCGTCTTTTACGAATTCGACTTCCGCATCCATCACCGTCGGGAAGAACTTTGTTTCCGATTCGGGGAACAGCGGGACCTTGCCTTGGCCGGTGGCCTGGGTGACTAGCTGGCCGTTTTCTACCGTGACGACCAGGTCGAAGTTGGGCGCGAGGGCGTAGGTTCCGGCATATTGGGGCAGAAGCTTTGGATCGACCGCGATTTCGGTGCGAACGGTGGGATGCCAGTCGGGCCATCCGTACTCTGCGGCGATCGAGTGCATGATCTCGTCGCCGATCGGGCCGCCGTTGTCGGAGTTGGTCATGACGACCGCGCCCTCGCCGGATTTTTCATACGCGGCGAAGATGTTGATGAAGCCCTCGTTGACGCCGCCGTGCGAGAAGTACGGGTTGTCTTTAGCGCCGCCCATCTCGAGGCCAAGTCCCCAATTGCCCATGCGGGCGGTGAGCATCTGGCTGGTCATGTCGGGTGAGAGCACGTGGTTGGCCGCGCCGCCGATCGAGTAGCGTACCTCGATGGCGTAGCGGGCGATGTCGGTTGGGGTGGTCCACAGGCCGGCTGCGGCCATCTCGGGATAGGTGTGCGCGCCGCCTTCCACGGGCTTGCCGTCGCCGCGATAAGGCGTGGCCGCGAAGGCTTGAAACTCCTTGCCGAGGGGCTGCTCGTAGGTGCTGTGGGTCATGCCGATGGGGGCGAGTACGGTGTCATGGAGCAGCTTGGGAAACGGCTCACCGGAGACGTCGATCACGGCCTGCTGCATGATGGTGAATCCGCCGCCGGAGTAGTTCCAGCGAGCCATGGGCGCCGCTTCACTACGGATGGCGGGGGTGTTGGCGGGTTTTTCGCCGTTGAGGACCTGAATGAGGGTGGGGACGGGCTCGTTTTGGGCGTAGCCGGGGAAGCCGTGGACCGTTGTGCCGCCGGTGTGAGTAAGTAGTTCGCGCAGTGTAACGGGCTTGCCTGCCTGGACGGGATCGGTGGGTAGCTTCCACGATTTGAGTTCGGTGTTGATGTCGGTGTCGAGCGAGAGCTTGCCCTGTTCGACGAGGCGCAGCGCGGCCATGGTTGCCACGGGCTTGCTGATGGAGCCGGCCTGGAACATGGTGTCGGCGGTGACGGGCGGGCCACCGATGCTGGTGAAGCCGTAGCCGCGTGCCCACTCTATTTGGCCGTTGTGGATGACGGCTACGCTGACGCCGGGAACGTTGAGCTCCTTCATGCGGTCGGCGATGTTGTGGGTTGCCTTGGCATCGCCCTTGATGACGACGGAGCCGACCAGGCCGTTTTCAACTCGCTGAATGCGCTGGGTTACCTCGGGCTTCAATGCGGGTTCCTGATAGGGTGCGGGCGCAGGCTGCGCAGCGACAAGTGACGCAGTGAGACAGACCGATGCGATTCCCGCAATCTGACTGGGTGTGAGCATTTTGTTGGAGCCCTCCGCGGATTCACATTAACACGGGCGGCTCGGGGACCCATTTGGATTTCGAATCCAGGGAGTTTTGTGAGATTTGCCTCGTAGGTATTGATTTCGCCAACTAGGATAGCGCTATGAGATCGCCCGGCGCTTTCGACGGTCACCCCGCGTACCTGGCCATTTGGATTGTCACGTCCTGTATCTGTTTTGTGCCTGAGATCGTTCTCTCCGTGCTTCTTCGTTCGAAGAGAAGTGCCCAGAGATCGGATAAGGGTTCCAAGTTTCTTGTGATCCTGGCGGCGAACCTTGCGGTGGGGGTTGGATTCGCGGCGGCCGCGGTGTTCCCGGGCCTTTCCGTCGGCACGCATTGGCGGGTCCTGTTCGATGCGGGGATTGCGGTGTTGCTGAGCGGAACGCTCTTCCGCTTCTATTCCATGCACCTCCTGGGGCGGTTCTTCACTTATGACGTGGCTGTTTCGGCTGGACAGCACGTCGTGGAGCTGGGCCCCTATCGCTGGCTTCGTCACCCATCCTATCTGGGCTCGCTGGTGGCAAATATCGGTCTCGGCATGACAATGACAAACTGGGTTGCGTTGCTTTTGCCCGCGCTGTGTATTGGAGCCGCATACGCGTACCGCATCCCCATAGAAGAGCAGGCACTCGTGAAAGGGCTGGGTGCGCCTTATCGCGAGTACATGCGGCGCACCTGGCGGCTGATTCCATTTGTTTATTGAGATGTC
Organism: Acidobacteriaceae bacterium; assembly: GCA_003159975.1. Taxonomy (GTDB): domain Bacteria; phylum Acidobacteriota; class Terriglobia; order Terriglobales; family Acidobacteriaceae; genus Telmatobacter. Next base: position 8,657 of record PLPU01000385.1, on the reverse strand, counting down.
GAACCGACCTTGCCGGGCGATCGCAGGGAATCTGAGGAATTTGCACTTTGCGTCGGCGGTTTGGCGCGCTACTCTTTTAGAACAACGTTCGACCAATTTCACACTGCGGCCGTGAAAGTATTCCGTCAGGGGCTAAAGCCCAGCCGCGTTGGCTACGGGTTTCGGCACGACTGAAGTCGTGCCCTTTCGCACATCGGGGCCTGGCTGAAGCTTTGCCGCAAGCTGTAAAGTCGTGCGCTGACACTAGGCTGAAGTCGTGTTCTGACACATAGCGTCATTCAAAAAATAAGGAGAGTCGATGCGTTTCTCAAAGCTGGTGCAGTGTTCGCGTCTTTTGTGTTTCGTTGCCTTTGCTTGTTTGCTGGGTCATGCGCAGGCGCCAACCCCGATTTCCGTTCTTGGGCATAACCCCGGCGACGATTTTTACCTGGCCGACTATAGCGACACGATCAAGTATTTCCACGCGCTGGCTTCATCGTCGGACCGGATCAAGATGTTTACCGTGGGCAAGAGCACCGAGGGGAAGGACATTGAAGTGGCCGTGATCTCGTCGCCGGAGAATCTGGCCAAGCTGGACGAGTACAAGAAGATTGCGGGGCGGTTGGCGCGCGCGGAGGACTTGAACGACGACCAGGCCAGGGAACTGGCGCGGACATCGAAGGTGATTGTGCACATCGACGGAGGGCTGCACTCGGACGAAGTGGCCGGCACGCAGCACACCATGGTGCTGGCCTACAAGCTGGTCAGCTCGAAGGGCGATCCGGAGGTCGATCACATTCTGGACCAGGTGATCCTGGTGCTGTGGCCGACGCTGAATCCCGATGGGCAGGACATGGTGGTGCACTGGTACCGGCAGAACCTGGGCAGCAAATACGAAGTTAGCCCGCTGCCTTATCTTTACCAGGATTATGTGGGCCACGATAACAACCGCGATGGCTACATGATGAATATGAAGGAAGAGCAGGTGGTGACCAGGGCGGAGCTGGAGTACAGCCCGGTCATTTTCTACTGCCAGCATCAGACTGCGCCGTTTCCCGCGCGCATCTGGATTCCGCCGTTCTCCGATCCGATTTCAAGCAATATCAGCCCGTATGTGCGGAGCTGGCTGAATGTGGTGGGTACTAACATGTCGGCTTATCTGGATGCGCATAATATGCCGGGGTCGATTTCGGAGTCGCGCTTCGATAACTGGTACGCGGGGTTTACGGATTGGGCGGGCGTGTTTCGCAATGAGATTTCGTTCTTTACCGAGACGGCGCTTTATCGCTATGCGACGCCGCGCTTCTATACCGCCGATGAGTTTCCGAAGAACGACCAGGACCTGCGCGCGCTGACCATGTACACCACGCCATGGGAGGGGGGCTGGTGGCACCTGAAGGATGCGGTGGACTACATGGTGGGCGGGTCGATGTCGGTGCTGGACCTGGCGGCGAAAAATCGCGAGACACTGCTCTTCAATCGCTACCAGGCGGCGCGCGATAACATCGAGCATTTTCGCAAGGAGCCCCCGTTTGCCTATGTGATCAGCGACAAGCAGACGGATACACCGGAGGCGGGACTGCTGGCGCAGAAGATGATCGATAACGGCATCGATGTGTATGCGTCAAAGAGCGGATTCAAGGCCAACGGCATCAGCTATCCGGCGGGGTCGTGGGTGATTCCGATGGATCAACCCTACTCGGCGATGGCCAAGGAGTTGTTTGAGCGGCAGAAGTATCCGGACGCGCTGGAGAATGGGACTTCAAAGGCCGTTGATCTGCCTTACGACGTCACGGGCTGGACATTGCCGCTGCAGATGGGCGTGGACGTGGACATGGTTTCCGACCCGCTGACGGCGGATCAGCGTGCGGAACTGACGAAGATCGACGCGGTCGCACTGCCGGATGCTTCGGTCGACGGCGCGGGCGCGGTGTTTGCTGTAAGCCACAAGGTGAACGCATCGTTTGAACTGGTGAACGCGGCATTGCAGCAGGGAGGGACTGTTTCACTGGCGCAGGATGCGGTGAAGACCGCGCAGGGCACGGAGACGGGCGCGTTCCTGATCGGCGGGCTGAGCAAGGCGACGCTCGACGGGCTGACGAAAAAGTACGCAGTCTCCGCGGTGGGCGTTTCGGCGCCCGGGCATACGCTGGCACTCAAAAAGGCACGCGTGGGGCTTTACCGGCCGTGGGCGCCATCGATCGATGAGGGCTGGACGCGTTGGATTCTGGAGAACTACGGATTCGATCCGAAGAGCATTTACAACGCGGACATGCGGTCGGCCAATCTGGAGAGCCGCTACGACGTGATCGTGCTGCCGGACATGTCGTCGCGGCAGCTCGTGCAGGGTTACGGGCCAGGCATTGTGCCGGGTCAGTACGCTGGCGGGGTGGGCGAGGATGGGCTGGAACACTTACGCGAGTTTGTGCGCGACGGCGGGACACTGATTGCGCTGAATCGGACAGCGGGAGCGCTGATTCCGCTGATGTCGTTGCCGGTGCAGAATGTGATTGAAGGCGTAAAAAGCGACAAATTCTTCTGTTCGGGAGCGCTGCTGAGGGTGGAAACCGAACATGCTGACATGCCGGTGAACTTCGGCGTGTCGGAGTCGCCGGTAGTGATGTTCCAGGCGGGTCCGGCCTTCCAGCCGCTGCCTGGTTTCCACGGCGCGGTGCTGGCCAAGTATCCCAAGCAGACGAACCCGCTGGAGAGCGGGTTGCTGCTGCACCCGGAGGCGATCGAGGGCAAAGCTGCGGCGGTGGAGTTGGCGTACGGACGGGGGCGGATTCTGCTGTTTGGATTCAAGCCGCAGTTCCGCGGGCAATCGCACGCTACTTACAAGTATCTGTTCAACGAGCTTTACTTGTTCGATCACCCGGCGCTGCCGGCCGAGACGCCTGCCGCCGCGCCCAAGGCGGAGACTGCGACGGCGAAACCGGCTCCCAAGCCAACCGAGGACGAAGAGGACGACTGGGACGAATAGCTAAAAGCCGCCTTTTACAGGCTTGCCTCCGCCGCTTCCACGGTGGCGGCCTGGGAAATGACCGTGTCGACCCTGGTCATCTTGAAGAGCTCGTGGATGCGGGGGCTGACGCCGGTGATGATGAGGCGGGCTCCCTTGCCCATGCAATGGACGTGGTGGTTGATAACCGTGCCCATGCCGGCGGAATCCATATAGGGGACGCCGGTCAGGTCGAGAATGGTGACAGGTGGGGTAGGCTGGATGGCGCGGAGCTGCGCCTGGAAGTCGAAAAGGTTGCGCAGGGTGAGCGGGCCGGTAAGGCGAAGGATCAGCGTGCCTTGCGCTTTCCCATCCTGACGTTCGATGGACAGAGGTTCGTCGATGGCCATAGTGGGATAAGTGTAAGGAATAAAACGTACTGTGTCGTTACAAATGTGTGAATGTCGCGTGGGCGATGGGCACGGGCCGGGGGGCGCGGGCGTTTTTGGAGGTGGAGAAAGGTGCGGCCCCGAAGAGAAGTTCTCCGGGGCCGTTTGAGCGCCTGGGCGTTATTGATTTCTGGCGGACGATTGTCGTTCAACAGGCTGGTTGGCCACCTGGAGGTGGTTTTTGACGCTGAAGACGCCGGAGACGCCGTTTGCGCGGATGCCGGCAGTATCTTTGTCAGCCTGCGTGTCAACCACGCCGTCGAGTTGGACATTGCCATTCTGGACCGTGATGCGGATGGTCTTGGCCGGGTCGATGGCGTACCGGTTCAGGGACGGGAATCCGTAAATGGCGCGGAATTCCGCGACACGGATGCGGTCATCCATGAGGGAGACGGGATCGACCTGGATGTTGTCGACGACTTCTTTGACGCCGGGATAGGTGCTGACCAGGCCCAGGGCGGAGTCCTTCGACGGGTAATCCAGCGCATGACCGGCGAGGGTGACAACGCCGTTTTGCACGTCAACGCTGATGGCGTCGAAGACATTGCCGTAGCCGACGCGATCATAGGTGAGTTTTTCCACCAGCTTGGACTTCAATGCGTTGTCGGGTACGGTGGGGCCTGCGACTTCAATGTCGTTGCGTACGGCGGTGACGCCCCTGGCTTTATGGACGCGCTTGTCGGCGTCGGCCTTGAACTCGAAGAGATCGACTGTACCCGAAAGGGTGGCGATGCCGTTGGCGTCGACGGTTACTTTGACGTTACGGAACTCCTTCTTGTTGAGCCGGGAAGCGGCATCGCCGGCGGCAGGGTTATCCCCTTGTGCCTGCGGGGCCGCGCCTGAACCGCTGGGCGCTGCAAACGAATACTGGGGAAAGCCCAAAAGGGCTGCGGCAACGGTGGCCGCAAGAAGGGCCGTGCGTGTTGTTTGCATTGTCTTTTTCATGTGAAAACCTCCACTTGCATCCGATGCATGGTATGGACGTGCCACCAAGGATCTAATGGCTGGCGCGCCATCCGTTACTTACTAACACAGATTCCTTAAAAAGGTTTTGGATTCATCTGAAGGGAAGCTGAGTTATGCGGAAGCTAATCGACACGTTGAAGAAAAGCAGGTTTTTGCTTTTCCTGTAACCTTTGGTTCGTACATTTGCGTCAGACTTATCTATGTCGACCAACGAAAGGGCCGCTTGCGGGCGGCCCTTTGGAATAGCTGGACGGTTAGGGTTTGGCGGAGCCGACTATTGCTTGACTAACTCGACGCGGCGATTGAGAGCGCGGCCATCGTCGGAGTCGTTGGATGCGACCGGGGCGCTGGGACCATCTCCGATGGCGTCCAGTTGAGTTGCGGGAACGCCGTACTTGGTGGTCAGCGACTGCACGACCGAGGCAGCACGGCGCTTGGAAAGATCCATATTGGCGGCCAGGGCGCCGACGTTATCGGTGTGGCCGACAACGTAGACTTTAAGCTTGGGATTGGCTTTGAGCAGCTTGGCGATTTCCTGCAGGGCGGGGCCGGATTCGGGCTTGACGTCGGTCTTGCCGGTGTCAAACAGAATTCCAGTGACGACCACGTGGCCGTTGCCGGTGAGGCCGCCGGAGAGCGCTGCGGCATTGGCAACAACCTCCTGGGTCATACCCTTTTCGACGACAATGGTTTGCTTGTACCAGCCGCCTCCGCTGACTTCTTCCATGATCCAGGTCTTTCCCATGTGCACGGTAAAGTCGCCGTACTCGCCCGAGTCGTAGTCGAAGGTGTAGCCCGCGGCCTTGAATGCGTTGTTCAGGTTATGGACCACCTGGGTCTTGCTGGCGGTGTCGCGGGGCCAGTTGTAATTGTTCTGGTGCATTGCCCCCTCGATGCGTCTGGCCTTGTTCTGCTTGTCGATGGTGACGGTGAAGTCATAGCCATCGAAGGCCTTGTCGTTGCAGGCGGTGATGACGCTGCCGGTGAAGCGGCTGATCAGAGGGGAGTCCTTGCATCCCTTTGCGTCGCCCGGTTGCGCGGTGGAGGCGGATGGTTGCCCAGTGGCGCCATCGCCTGCAGTGGCGGCCGGTTTGGCAACAATCGACTGCGGCAATTGCTTATCGACGACGATGGTCTGCTTGTACCCACCGCCGCCACTGACCTCCTCCATGATCCAGGTCTTGCCCATGTGCGCGGTAAAATCGCCGTAGTCTCCTGAATCGTAGTCGAAGGTGAATCCAGCGGCCTTTAGCGCGCTGTTGAGGTGATGGACCACCTGGGCCTTGGTGGCGGTGTTGCGGGGCCAGACGTAATTGCTCTGGTGCATGGTCCCCTCGACGCGTTTGGTCTTGTTCTGCTTGTCGATGGTGACGGTGAAGTCATAGCCATCGAAAGCCTTGTCGCTGCAGGCGGTGATGACGCTGCCGGGAAAGCGGGCGATCAGGGGCGAGTCCTTGCAGCCGGGCGCGTCCTTGGTTTGCGCGTTGGATGTGTGGACGGTGAACGGCAGAGCGAGAGACAAGAGCAGAACGGCGGTGGATTTCATTGGGTTCCTCGTGCGGCGATCAGGGACGGGAATCAATGCGGTTTGAACTTGAGGTTCATGTCGGCGTTGGGGTCGCAGGTGGGGCCCTTCCAGCGGTAATCGGATGTGGAGTCCATGTGAGTCGTCTTCCCGTTTGCCGTTGTGTCGAAGGATCCCTTGCTGATCATGTGCGTCATACCATCAAAGGTGACAGTTCCGCGTCCCTTCATTTGAAAGGCGCTCGCCGGGCAGTCCAGCGTGTAACTCATGCCGCTGGAAGTAATGCTTAGTTGCTGAAGGGAGCATGTGCGATTGCTGAAAGCCTTGGTCCATGTCTCATCGTTGAGACAGTAGGGCATGACAAAGGGCGGCTTGTTGGGTCCGGTGGGATCGGGGGTGGTGACGGTCCACTCGCCGGAGCGGAGGGGGAAGTGCTGTTGCGCAGAGACGGCGGTTGCCATGAGGGCAAGAAGTCCCACTGCTGTCCATTTGGGGAAGGTCATCAGAGCCCGTCCTTTTATCAAGTCTGGGCTCTAGGCTGCTGGTTCGATGGCTTCCCTGTCAATGACAAAATGACAACCGCCGCCGCGGGATCGTTATTTTTGCTGGAGATTTACACGCCAATGACGGCGCAAAGCTCCTTGACTGCCTCGGCGCTCTTCTTGAGGGCCGCGTCTTCTTCAGGGGTGAGCTTGATTTCGATGATCTTTTCGAGGCCCGCCGCTCCCAGCTTGCAGGGGACGCCGATGTAGAAGCCGTCGATGCCGTATTCGCCTTGCAGGTAGGCGGCGCAGGGAAGGATCTTCTTCTTGTCTTTGAGGATGGCTTCGACCATCTCAGTGACGGCTGCGGAGGGTGCGTAGTAGGCGCTGCCGGCCTTGAGGTACTTGACGATTTCAGCGCCGCCGTCGCGGGTGCGCTGAACGAGCTGCTCGAGGCGCTCCGGCTCGATGAGTTCCGTAATTGGAATGCCGGCGACGGTGGAGTAGCGCGGGAGCGGGACCATGGTATCGCCGTGGCCGCCGAGGACAAAGGCGGTGACATTTTCGACGCTGACATTCAGCTCAGCGGCAATAAAGGTCCGGAAGCGGGCGGAGTCGAGCACGCCTGCCATGCCGATGACGCGTTCGCGATTGAAGCCGGCCTGGCGGAAGGCGGCCTGGGCCATGGCGTCGAGCGGGTTGGAGACGATGATCAGGATCGACTCGGGCGACTGGGCAACGACCTTCGCAACCACGTCTGACATGATTTTGAAGTTGGTGTGGAGCAGGTCGTCGCGGCTCATGCCGGGCTTGCGGGGAATTCCCGCGGTGATGACGACGATGTCGGAGTTGGCGGTGGCTGCATAATCATTGGACCCGATTACGCTGACGTCGCGCTTCTCGATGGGCAGGGCTTCAAGCAGGTCGAGGGCTTTGCCCTGGGGGATGCCTTCGACAACGTCGATCAGGACTACATCGGCCAGTTCCTTTGAAGCGATCCAGTGGGCCGTGGTAGCGCCTACGTTGCCGGCGCCGACGATGCTTACCTTTTTTCTCATTTCAATTGCTCCTGGTTCTCAGTTCTCAGTTGTCAGTTGTAAGTTTTAAGTTGTCAGTTTTCATTTGCCTGCCGCGAGAGATGGGAGTTTTGTCGTCTTGAGTGACTGCAACATGCCGAAGAGCATTCTTCCGACTTCCAAAGACAGTCCGTCCGCCTCGTCAAGCAATTTCGGATCGCCCATCTTGAGCGAACGAGCGATTTCCAGTTGTGTTTGCAACTCAAAATTTGAACCGCGGGCAATGCCCAGAAACTGCCTGAACTCGCCAGCGGTGAGCCGCCCCTGTCCTTCCGCGATATTGCTTGATATAGAGACAACCGATCGCCGTGCCTGGCTCGTGAGGCCGTAGACTTCTTCGCGAGGAAAATCCCTTGTCAGGCGGTAAATAGAGACTGCCAATTGCATTGCACGCTGCCGAACGATCGAATCTCGAAACGAGTTCGCCATCTAGACATCTCTTTCCTGGTACTCCAAAAGCGGTGGCTTTGAACTGACAACTTACAACTTAAAACTGACAACTGAAACCTCGCACTACATGTTCCCGATAATGCGCGTCGCGAACTCGCTGGTGCCGACCTTGGTGGCGCCGGCGGTCTGGCGCTCGAAGTCGTAGGTGACGAACTTCTGTTGGATTGTCTTCTCCAATGCGGTTTCGATCAGCTTGGCGGCTTCTTTCCAGCCGATGAAGTCTAGGAGCATGACGCCGGAGAGGACGACCGAGCCGGGGTTGATGACGTCCTTGTCGGCGTACTTGGGCGCAGTGCCGTGCGTGGCTTCAAAGACCGCAAAGCCATCGCCGATGTTGGCGCCCGGAGCGATGCCGAGGCCGCCGACCTGGGCTGCTGCGGCATCGGAGATGTAGTCGCCGTTGAGGTTGGTGGTGGCCAGGATGCTGTAGTCGGACGGGCGAATGACGATCTGCTGGAAGATGGAGTCGGCGATGCGGTCGTTGATGAGGATTTTGTTCTTCCATGCGCCGTTGCCGTGGGTTTTGCCGATGGAGTCGAGGACGCCTTTGATCTCCGCATAGAGGTCGTCACGGAATTTCTGGTTGCCGAATTCGAGGCCGGGCTCGATGAGTGCGGCGTTCTGCTCGATTGTGATTCCGGGCTTGGCGTCGACGTTGCCGAGGATCCAGCTTTCGCGCTCGGTGACGGTTTCCTGGCGGAACTCTTCGACGGCGACTTCATAACCCCACTCGCGGAATGCGCCCTCGGTGAACTTCTGGATGTTGCCCTTGTGGACGAGGGTGACGGT
>PLPU01000605.1:3293-4539 GCA_003159975.1 Acidobacteriaceae bacterium | reverse complement strand
CGACGTCATGGAAACCACGCCGTGCGAGTTTGGCTCACTTGGCGTTACGCGCACGCCATTCGCCTGAAGTTGAAATGAGCTGTTGGCGGTCAACTCACTTTCACCCTGCTGCAGCACAAGGCGATCACTATACAAGGTTCCCCGCGAGCTCGTAGCCAACATGATCTTGGTGCCTTTGTTCAGGCGCAAATCCGCTGTGGCTTCTCCGGTCTCCACCACCGATCCATCGAAGAGCGTGGCGTTGCCNNGGCCTGCAACTTCTTCAACATCTCTTGTCTCCTGACTGCTAACGGAACCCACCCTGCCCGTCATTCATAAACAGGACTTCTTCTGTATACGCCGGTTCAGGACAGAATGCAAGATAGTTTTTCTTTAAAATCAACCAGTTACGTCATACATCTGTCATACGAGGAAGCCGGTTCATCCTCTACTCCGAGGCTACTCCAAGGATTGCAAAGACTTTGCGTGGTGCTGTCCAAATCGAACTCCCTTCCGCCTGGAATCTGCGTGCGCGCCGGTCGCAACTGCAATTCATTCACACCAAGCACCCGGCCGCCTCGCTTTGCCGGACGCTGTTTCCCAGCCTTGCATCCCGTGGTATGCTTTCGCCTTAACGATGGAATTCTCTCTTCGCCGTCTCGCCGGCATCGCACTGCGATTGATAGTCGCGGGAGCCTGCTGCCTTGGAATTTGGAACTCATGGAAATTCGCTTATGCGGACTTCTTGTTCCAAAAGGACACAGAGGAGTCCGTACGCTCGGCGATTCGTCTTGCGCCAGACGACTGGCAGTACTACATGCGCCTTGCCCAGTTCGATCGCGAGCATACCCGGGCACTGCTGGAAACCGCGGTAAGCCTCAACAGGTACAACGCTCAAGCCGATATTGAGCTGGGGCTGCAATATGAGGCCGACGGCGACTTTGACCGCGCTGAAAGATCGCTGCTGGATGCATACGCGGTCGATCACACCTATCTGCCGCGGTGGAGCCTTGCCAACTACTATTTNNATGTCGGGCCGCTGTTTGAATTGTGCTGGCGTGTGTCGCCCGATCCTGAAGTGATTACGAAAGCGATCTTCAATGACAAGCCTGAATTGATCCGCCAATACATCAGCTTCCTGCTTGCGAAAGATCAGCCAGAGGCCGTCGCTGTCATTGCGCCGCACCTGGTCCGCTCAGGCGATCCGGAAACAGATCGTCCCTTTCTATTTTCTTTAGTAAACCGGCTTGTTGCCGCGAATGACGCG
>PLPU01000605.1:0-3287 GCA_003159975.1 Acidobacteriaceae bacterium | reverse complement strand
TGCCCGTCAGTTTCGACTGGTCCTTTCCGGAGTATTCAGGCCTTCATTCCTGGCCTGGGTCTTCGGGCCTGGAAACGGAGTTTACGGGGAGCCAACCTGAAGATTGCACAGTCGCTGAACAGGTCGTCGCCCTGATGCATGGGAACTACACAATGGAGTACGCATACCACACTTCCGACATACCCCCGAGCACCGGAATCCACTGGCAGGTTCTCGATGCAACCTCGAACTCCGTTATTGCAGAATCTCCCGATCTCTCCAGCGACGCGTTGGAAAACTCGGCTGTTAAGTTCTCTGTTCCGCAGGACAATTCGCTTGTTCGGCTACGACTTNNGTTTCTGGTACGCTAGCTGTGCTTTCAACTACAATCAAATCTCGCCCTCAGACATGACTTGTCCAAAATGCGGCAGTACCGATGTTCGTAGTTCTAAACGTGCCGCCCTGGGCGATGCATTCCAGCGCTTTCGCGGCCTTGAGCCGTTCCGCTGCCGCAAGTGCCGGAAGCGTTTCTTCGCTTCGGAGTCCTCTTTATCCGATGGAGAGCGGATCGTTGTATCAAAAGCCACTCACCGGCCCGTCAAGCTCATGAGCGTCCGAAAGAAGCAGCGCCTGGTTCGCCAGTTGACCGTGATCGGAATCTTCGCAGTGGCGTTCGTCCTATTCTATTTTTTCCTGCGTTATCTCATCAGAGAGCCAAAGCCCGCATCGGATACCGGCGCAGTAGGCTGTCCCGTGACCTGTTCTCGCTCGTAAGCAGCGCTCTCCTCGGAGCCAATCCGTNNTTGCTTAGGCAGACTCCAGCACGGAGACACCATCTGAAATGGCCGGCTCGGCTTTCCGCAGGTCTGCCTCGTCAGGCATTCGCGACATATAAAGCAGTGCGAGGAGAACAAACATCCAGCCCGAGACCGCTGGGCGCGGGAACGGGTAATCGACGCACGCGTGCAGCATGATCGCGATCAACCCAAGTCCCCATGGATTGCGGATCGCCGNNCTGTGATTGGCGTAAAACGGAAAGTCCTTGATCGCATATCGCTGGTAGACCTCAGGAAAGGTCCCCATCCCGTAGCCGGTCAGCGGTCTGTGCCGCGCCATGTCCACCGCAGCCACAACAAACTCTCGACGCACCAGATAGGGGTCATTCTGCTGGAAGCGCAGCCAAACGCGGTCCCATCCCACAGCAAGGGTGAATGCCGCTGCCAGGACGGGAACCATCAGGAGCATTGCAGTGGTAGAGCGCGTGGGCAGCCCCGTCTCTGGATCCCGCAACTTGACCAGCCCGATCACCATCATGGCCAGCAGTTCCGCAGTGCAGAGCGTCGCGCCCGCCCGCGACGCCGCGCCAATCGCCGACCCATAGAGAATGCCGCCGGCAAGCGGATACCACCAGGATCGCCAGCCCTCGTGCAAGGCACGCCAGAGGGCAATCGGTAAGGCCAGCTCAACGAACTGCGCATAGTTGTTGTAGGAAGGGAACGTCGCGTAGACATCCGGATAGCCGGTCGGGAAGATCCAGAGGACGAGGCCCTCAGAGGTAAAGAGCTGTGTAAGACAGAGCACGGCCATTACCGTCGCGAAGATGAGAAACGCGCTCAGGATGTTGCGCCGGGCTGTCCTTGTGCAACCGGCAATTTGGGTCAAAAAGAATACGCCGGCAAGAGCGCCCCAGCGCAAGACCGCTAGACGGGTGTCGACGGTGGAAGTGGTGGTGTGCGCAAGGATCTGGATGAGGCCCCAGATGGGAATCAGGTACACAAGCCAGGGGGTCAGGCCGCCCGCAATGTGCTCCTTCCCGCGGCCGATGCGGGCCACAAGGTACACGGCGAGAAGAGCAAAGACGCCGATCTGGAACGACTGCAGCGCCCAGGCATCCTTCACAAACACGGTTGCGGTGGAAAAGACCAGCAGCAGAAACAGGCACGCAGCAACAATGGTCGGCGTATGCCGATTGGCTGTGACCGTCGGGTGATCGAACCCGGAATCCGCGTTAATGGGTATGACAGGCAATGCACTATTGTATGCCACATTCTCGATCCGACTGCAAGTTGTGCTTGAAGATCTCCTAGGCCGATCATCCCTTTATATTCCTAAACGAAACAGCAGAATTCTCTTGGCAACTTCTAATCTCATCGCCTCAAAAATGGCCTTAATCCGGTCTGTGCTCAGCCGATAACTCCTCCAGCCGCATACGAAATGGGTCTGGAGGGCAGCATGAACACAGTACACAGCGCGATATTAGCTTTGGCGATGACAATGGGAGGTTTGGTGTGTTCCGCGCAGGACGCCACGGTTCCAATCCGGCAGATCGAACGGGATGCGCAATTGGCCACGAAACTGCCATCGCCGGCCGGCGATGTCGCAATCAATTATGCCGATGAAATGCCTTCCGGGTCGTCCTCCGCGGCCGGCTTTGTGTTCGTGGCTCGCACACCGGCTCGTCCCCAAACGCTCAGCAAAGGATTCTTCCTGCTCAATGGTTTGCATCTGGGTATGGCAGTCTTCGACGTGGGCATGACCCAGCATTGCATCGCGGATCACCACTGCCGCGAGGGGAATCCTCTGATGCCCTCGTCGCTGGCTGGCCAGCTAAGCGTAGATTTCGCTTATGTTGGATACGGGACATTCGTCAGCTATCGGCTGAAGAAGCATCGCAACAGGTTGTGGCTGCTCTCCCCGGCCGTCGGGATCGCAGCCCACGCCGTTGGCGTCGAAAGCGGGTTCGCGCATTACTAGCCGTCCTCGTGGATCCCCACCGCCAAGCCGGTGACGGCTGTCCGTCGGCGGTACAATCTTGGACAATCGGTGCTGAAGAAGGAGATTGCAGCTAAAGCCTGGCTGAACGATTAAGCGGAGCATTGGCGGCATGAAAGCTCATTCTTTGGCATTGAACACGCTGGCGGGGCACATTGATCGACATTCACCACCACCTGATCTATGGAGTGGACGACGGATCTCCCGACCTGGAGACCTCGCTGGCGATGGCCCAGGAGGCCGCACAGGAGGGAGTGACGCGCATCGTCTGCACTCCGCACGTCAGCGACGAATACTCGTATCAGGCTGGGCTGATTGAATCCCGGCTGGCCGAGTTGCGCGAGCGGTTGCATGGCGCCATCGACCTGAGCCTGGGTGCCGACTTCCATCTGAGCGCAGACAATATCGCAGAAGCCACCGCCAATCCGCTGCGCTACTCGATCGACGGCAAGGGATATCTGCTGATTGAATTCCCGAACATGTTCATTCATACGCTGTTCGACAACGCCATGGACCGGCTGCGTTCGGCGGGTTAC
>PLPU01000070.1:0-4437 GCA_003159975.1 Acidobacteriaceae bacterium | reverse complement strand
CCAGCCGTATCCGTGTACTCCACACCAGGTGTGTTTACTCCAGTCTGTGCGAAGCCAAGTTCGTTGCCATTCCGATCTTCAACGCTTCCGAGAACGCTGCAACCTCCTGTTTCTGTCACTGTGTTGCAATTGAAGTATCCAGAAAAGGAATATACGGTCCCATCAGCCCCGGCAACCAGAATAGTTCCATCGCCATACGAAGGCGCAGTGAAGGGAGTTGGCGGTCCCGGTGGTGTTGGGGGGAGATTTGTCAGCCCTGCCTGATACATATCGTCAGCAGCGTAATACTGCTGGTTCTCGTAGCCCGACTGCAGGCATGCCTGGTCGACGGGGTAGTTGACTCCGTCAGCCGTATAAATGAAATTGTTGTACATGTAGGAGAGGTTGAATGGATGGTCGGCTCCACTCGCGTCTGTAAAGTTGTACCCCGTAGTGTGGCCGCAACTGGTTGAGCCGTCCGGAGGCAGGGTGGGCCCACCAGTTACTGGATTGTACATACTCTGCGCTGGAAAAACGGTGTAGATTCTGCTGATATTGGGCACACCGTATGACCAGCCTCCTAGAGTCAATGCACCGTAATTGGGCAGAAATTCGGCTCCCCAACCAGTTTGCCAGGCTCCGGTGAGCACGAGCGTCTGATTTGAGTTGTAGTTGACTGAAAACGGCGCAGTGATCTGGCGTCCGGCAGGCACCGGAACCTGAATCCTGAGATTGACCGCTCCGTTTTCAGGGTTGACGGTTTCATTCAGCATTTTCAAGTAGTCGTGCCCCACGCCCTCGGTCGGCGGTGAGACCGTGTCAGTGGGATTCACGATCTGGGCTTCCATGGGCAAGCAGGCGCAAATTGCCAGACATGCAAGCAGGGCAAGGCGGTGGCTAAGACGCCTGCGCAGCGGCTCTTGATTGAAGATCGAACGATAGTTTGGCAATCCGGGTTCCTCCCGCAGTCTGTGGATGCTGCGACTAGCATTCTGCGCATTGCGCTCTTTGAAGCTGCCAAAGCACATTGTTTTTGAGCGGTGCTGAGAGTAGCGTGAATTGTTCTTTTAAGTCAAGTTAAAAACGATTCCAGTGTGTTATGAATCACACATTGGAAGCAGGTAACCAGTATTGTTGATTGTTATGGTAATAACACAAGTAGAAAAGCTTTGACGCAGCCAGAACTAGTTCTAGATGCCGTTCAGGTTGTTCCCGAGAAATTCCCGGTAATCTACAGTACCTATTTGGACAAGCACCTGGTTGACGTCTTGTGGGTCTTTCGTGCAGGTTATTTTGCGTTCTTGGCGGCATAAGCGGCGGGCGTGAACTGGGCGAGGGTTTTGATGGGGCGGTCCGCGAGCCCAGGCAGGACATCTGCCAGGTAGTTGCTGATTGGCACTCCGAGCCTGCGGCAGCTCCACGACCGAGAAGATGGCTGCGATCCTTGGACCGGCTTCCTTGCTGCCGAGACGGAGCCAGTTGCGGCGACCGATGGCTATCGGGCGCATCGAATTCTCAGCCAGGTTGGTGCTGAACTCGAGTTCTGGATATGTGAGGAACAGTGTTAGCTTGCTCCATAGCGATAGCGTGTAGTTGGCGGCGTGGCCGGCGGTGCTCTTGGGCAGGGCCTTCTTTTGCAGGGACAGCGACTCGGCGCGAATCTGCTCCATCACCCTAAAGATCACTGCAAACGATTGCGTTCGCGCAAGATGGGGCAGAGCGGCCGAAACCGCGTGGCGGCAGCACGGCTTTTCGCTCAGAACGAAAAACCCTAATATCGTTTTGCTCAATAGTTTTGCCGACGGATGGCAGGTTCCTATTTCCACCATCCGATGCTTGGCGATCTGTAGATTCCCGGATGGGAGGTGAATGTCATCTTCGGAAACGGCACGAACCTTACCCTCTGGTGTCCAACGGCTTCAGCAACGCCAGCAAAGCAAATCCGGGGAGATAAGCTGAACGAGAGCACAGGAATTACAGCGTACAGGGTACTGGCCCAGCGCGCATGCGATGGCGACCTCCGTAGTCGATTCCCGGCTTGATTCCGCCCGCTCGCGAATTGATTCCATCTGTTCATGCACGATTGCGCCGAGAGCCGGCCGTTCAGACTCCTCCGGGCTTGATGGATGCGGGATCGAATTGGTCAGAAGCTCCTGCTTTGCAATTGCTTTTTGCCTTAGCAGCCCGCAAACTCGTCGGATATGAGTCTTTTCACGGCCAGCACTTGCGAAACACTGTCGTCATTTGGCAGAGTGGCCCAGCGGTAGATGCGGGAATGGGCAAGGACCAACATCAGCGAGATTCTCACTGCCGCAAATTAGTCATTCTAAGAGATTGAGCCTGAGTTGATCACGGGCATCTTCCTGCGAGTCGCCCTTCAACAATTGTGCTATATACGTTCGGTAGAATCTAACCTCGGCGGCGATGCTATCCGATCCTTCAAGAACATCGAAGGCGCCCAGCAGGGTTTCTTGCGTCTCAGAAAGGAGAATACCGGCACTGAGAATTATGCTGAGCGGCACAATGATGAAATCGAGCGCGAATCTTCCCAACCCTTCATCGGCCAGCCGTCATGCTTCGCGCTATCCACGATTCTCGCGAAACAGCCGACCGCACGCTTCAGAAGATCCGGACGTTCCATCACGTCGTGCGGGAACGCTGTGTCGGATACATGAAATGCGAGCACGTCCGAGCAAAGATCACGGACGACGATTTCTGTTACACGGCATCTGGACAGTTTCTTTTTCTCATTGCGCCCCACGGTTCGATTTGTCGCGATTTATTCGGCTCCCCTCCATGCACTGAATCCACTACTGCCTCCGGCACCTCCATCACGAAAACTCCTTTGATTCCTGCCGGTTGGCGCATTCTCGTTCCTGGCATACAGTTCTGATGTATACTACATCACGANNACTGTCGATTCCAAATTCACCAAATCACATTTCAACCAACTTTTTGCCGTGCTTAAAATCCGCAAGAAGAATGCCCTGGCCGAGCACATCATCATAGGCTTCAAAACCAAGGCGGCACAGACGCAGATTCTGGCGTTTTATAACGGCCCGTGGCTGGACATTCCATTTCAAAGTATCGACACTTCGTTCGTCTTTCCTTTGACCCACGAGATCGCCGATGAGCTGGAGAGAGTCGGCGGGGAGATTCTCGGCGGCGTAAATAAGTCCAAGACATTTCGTGTGATGGTGGCCTACTTCGCAGCCGTTTATAAACTCAGGACGCCAGTCCAATCCACATTCGCATAGTTTCGTCGTCAGGAAATCGTGCTGACGGCGACCGCATCCGCGAAGTTGTGCAGCCGCCCGTGCGTCTCCCTCGTTGGCCCTGTCCGCTACCCATGAGCGGAGGTCTTTGGGAGATTGCTCTTGCCGCCTCTGTTGAATGGCCAGCTTCAAGGTGCGTACTTCGAGAACGGATTGGGCCGTAACCGAGTTCACGAAGAGTATACGAAGCACAGTCTATCCATTGTTCTCTCGTCGGCATCTCTCCCGGCGGCCACCAGAGTTCGTAATGACATCCCGGTTCATCACATCGCCGATTCTTTTCCGCTGTTGCCTGCATCACGTAAGCGGCAGTGTCGAAGTCCAACAGATTATTGGAAAGAAGTACGTTCCCTCTCAGAGAGGATATGCCTGTCTCTGAATCGCGCTCAGTAGTCATGTATTGCGCAAGACGGCGAAAACTACTTCGGCTTGTACGCGTTCGTTTCGACACTTTTGCGATTATTCTTCCTCGATGTGGAGAGAGATTACGTTCTTCACCTGTTCTCGTATTGCAACGAGCGTGATGTTCAATTCGTGCCGCAGGTCATTGTCATTGCCAAGAACTTTCAATTGTTCAAGGCAATGTTTTTGCAGACCAGCGAGGCAATTCAGGTCCGAAATTGCATCCGTGTGTATTCTCGACCGCATGCGTATTCCCAATGCGGCGCGGCGAATGTATTCGCTGAGTGTGAGCGCCGCTCTGTTCGTTTGTGCGACCAATGTTGTCTTTTCCTCATCCGTGGCACGAATGTCGATTCGTGAGGTGACGTTGCGTGCTCTTTTTGGTCTTGACATGCCATGTCTCCGAAAATGATGTGGGGTCTCGGGGTGAAGCCCTGAGCAAGATGCGCAACCANNCGCCCATCTTGCCGTCACTTCTACCCAATTTCCTATCGCTAGCATCATACATGTTGGACATCATTCACAGCAATAAAGTATCATGCTTGTGTATGGAGAATGAAGATCGTCGTAGGGTGTAGGTGCTCTCATCTCATGATCTTGAGGGGCTTCGTACATTCCTCAAGGAAAAGGCGAATGAACCCGTTCCGCAACCCGCTTCGTACATGATCGGCGGGGTTGTACGGGCGGTATTTCCTGAACTGTGTGAGTTGCGGAGACGGGGATACTCACTCAACATGCTGGTCAGTATTTTTGAGGAGAATGGCTTGAGAATCACCGCAAC
>PLPU01000612.1:1761-9896 GCA_003159975.1 Acidobacteriaceae bacterium | reverse complement strand
TAAGCTGCTTCGCTCACGATGAGTGGCTTCACTTTGGCGCGTTTCTTGCGGGACGCAACCCAGAGGTCGCGCTGTGCCTGGAGGCGAAGCCAGAGTTCGGGATCGGTGTTGAAGGCCTCAGAGATGCGCAGAGCCATGTCAGCGGAGACACCGGCCTTGCCGTTCAAAACTCGCGATAGCGCTGGCCGGGTCACCCCTAAATGGCGCGCGACCTCGGTCACAGAGCGTCCTTCGAGGTAATACGCGAGAATCCTTCCGGGATGTGCGGGGTTATGCATGTGCATAGCTTGATCTTATTTCAAAATTGGCCCGATGGAGCCGGGGTTGTCGCCTAGCTGCGGGTCGACGCGAAAATCCCAGACCGACTGATTGATGTCGGAGGCGGAAAGAATCTCGACCAACGCGTACTCGCCAATCTCGAGGGGTTTCTGCGGCGCGATCTTCATCCAGTGCTTGCCGGGCAGGACTTCGACTTTGGCGGGAATCACGTTTTCGTCCTGGGTGACGACGCCGCTGGGGCTCATGTGAATGGCGCCGACGATGCGCAGGGCGCGGCGCTCGTCCACGCGGACGATGGCGAAGCCCGAGGTGGCGGAATGGGCGCCATGCTTGCCGCCAGTCACTTGCCTTGCGCCGTTGGTGTTCACGGTCATGGAGTGGGAGATGACCTGGTCGGCTTTGTTGGGCGTGTTCAGCGAGAGATAAATGGCCGGATCGTTCACATGGAGGTGGATTTTGGCGTGCGCGCCTTCCAGNNTTCAACTCGGTGGGCAATAGCTCAACCAACTCGGGCGTGCCCTGAAAAGTGTCCAGCACAAAGACGCCATCTTCGTCAGGCAGCTCCAGTCCCCTGGACACCTCGGGCATGCGCGCCTTCTGCTCGTCGCGCTCGGCAGCTTCTTCCTTATCGATGTCGGCGGCCTCTTTCATGGCCGGCGAGGCTTCTTCCGGTGATGCTGCGTTGTCCCTCTCATACTTGCGCGTGGCGTCCCAGTCGACCAGGCTGACGGGCAGCTCTTCCCAGTCGCCGCCGCGCTCGAGAGAGATGTAGCGAACACGGTCGCCGACAATTTCGTACTGGCGGACCAACTGGTAGGTGCCGTCTTTAAGGATAAGGCGATGGTTGGTGGCCATGCCGGGCACGTCCGGCTTGAGGGGGAGCGGAGTCTGGGCGCGGGCAGCCTGCGCGGCTCCGGCAAGGAGCAAAACGGTTAGGCACACGCCCGATAGGCGCCGGAAGTGGGGCTGGTGGTTCATCCGCACCAGTTTAGACGAATGGGGCGGACTGGCGTTGGCGGCTGGTTTCGTCCAAGAACTGAGGCAGTTTCGTAACCGCGGAGGATTCGTTTGCATCCAATCTTGTGTATTCTTAAACAAGGGGTCGTTGTTTGACAGGATTTTTGGCAAGATTCCGCGGAGATCGCCGCGCCGGGTTGCGTGCCTGGCCGGTGGTTACCGTCGTGTGCCTGGTCCTGCTGGCGCTGCTGACCGTGGTCCAGGTGGCCCACGTTCACCCGCTCGACAGCGATTCCGACCACTGCCCGCTGTGCATTGTGATGCATACGGCGGCGCCGGTGGCAGTTGCGGCTGCCATCATTGTCCTGGTTCAGGTCGAGACCCGCGCGCCGGTGTTAGAGACGCATACGGTCACGCGCTATTGGCATCCCCAGCTTTTTACACGCCCTCCACCGATGGCCTGCCAGGGCTTCTTCGCGTAGATTCGCAGTTCAGCTTGATACCGGTTGCTCATCTCTCTCGCGCAAGGTCGAGTCAGAGCGCATATCCGCAAGCTGAACAGCCGAAGCGGAAGAAGCCCCAATGCACACGAGTTCGCCGCGTTTTTCCCCCGCGGCCGGGATTTCGCAGCATTCAGCCATCACTTGGAGGCTCTCTATGTCGCTCAATCGCGGCACAATTTTTCGCATACTTCCCATTGTCGTTATGATTTGCACGGCGCTTGCAGCGTCGGCGCAAGGCGGTAACGCCGGCGCCATTCGCGGCACGGTGACCGACCCATCCGGCGCGGTGATTCCCGGCGCCACCGTTCATTTGACCAATCCGGCCAGCGGGGTGGACCGCAGTGTTATCTCCGACGGAAGCGGCCAGTTTGTTTTTGACAATGTGACCTTCAATAACTACCAGATTGCCATTGCGGCGAATGGTTTCGCTCCGCAGCGCAAAGAGGTGGAGATTCACTCGGCGGTGGGGACCAACCTGAAGTTGGTGCTGCAGATCGCCACAGCCGATCAGACGGTGACAGTGGAAGGCAGCGCGGGCGACCTGGTCACAGACGATCCAACCTACCATACGAATGTGGACCGCGACCTATTTATCAAGGTGCCGATGGAGAGTGAGTCTTCAGGGCTCAGCTCGCTGGTTACAGAAACCACGCCTGGTGTTTCAGCCGATTCCAACGGCCTGTTTCACGGCCTTGGCGATCACGCGGAAAACTCATTTTCCGTTGATGGCCAGTCCATTACCGACCAGCAGAGCAAAGTGTTCTCCAACCAGATTCCGTCGAATTCGATTCAGTCGATCGAGGTGATCAGCGGCGCGCCGCCGGCTGAGTACGGCGACAAGACCAGCCTGGTGATTGTGGCGACCACGCGCTCCGGCCAGGGTGTGACCAAGCCTACCGGCAGCATCAGCAGTTCTTACGGGACATTCGGTTCAGCGTCGGCGGGAATTGACCTGGCTTACGGCGGCAAGAACTGGGGCAATTTTATTGAGACGGACGGGCTGAATTCGGGACGTTTTCTCGATCCGCCGGAGTTTGCCGTTTTTCACGACAAGGGGAACGAGCAGAATGTTTTCGATCGCGTGGACTACAACTTTACGCAGAAGGATTCTGTTCACCTGGATGTGAACTACAGCCGCTCGTGGTTTCAGACGCCGAATTCTTATGACAATCTCAACGTACAAAATGTGGTGAGCGGCGGCGCAGGCGGCAGCCCGATTTTTGCCAACGTGGGCGACACGGATCAGCGCTCGAAAATCGGAACCATCAACATCTCGCCGACGTATACGCGCGTTATCGGCGATCACTCGGTGTGGAACCTGGGCGCTTTTGTGCGCAGGGACGACTATAACTACTATCCGAGCGGGAATCCGCTGGCTGACCGGGGACCTGCCAATTTGCAGACCTCTTCGATTGCACAGACGCGCACGCTCACGAACTCCGCGGTTCACTCCGATTTCACTTATTCAAAGGGAAGTCAAACCATTAAAGCCGGCGCGCAATACGGCCAGACATTCCTGAATGAAAACGACAACCTCACCATTGTCGATCCAACGTACGCGTTCAGCGCACCTTGTCTGGGCGCGGACGGAAATCCGATAGCCGGATATTCGAATCCGTCCGGATGTCCCGCGCTGGGCGGAGCATCAGGCCCTAACCCGAGTTACCTGCCGGTGCTCGCGCCTTACGACTTCACTCGCGGCGGAAGCTTCTATGGCTACTCGGGGCACACGGATGTGAAGGAGTTGGCGCTTTACATTGAGGATGACATCAAGGCGGGGAACTGGGATTTCAATCTTGGAATTCGCCAGGATGTCTACAACGGTTTGTCGGCGGCGCACCAGACGGAGCCGCGCGTGGGCATCGCTTACAACATCAAGCCTTCCGCCACGGTGATGCGCATCTCGTATGCGCGCACGCTGGAGACGCCGTTTAACGAGAACCTGATTTTGTCGAGCGAGGGTTGCGCGAACGCGGTGCTGGCGCCGCTGCTGGCATGCTCGCCCGGGGTTTCCGGGATTCTGCAGCCGGGATTCCGCAATGAGTTTCATGCCGGCTTGCAGCAGGCGATTGGCAAGCGGGTTGTGGTCAGCGGCGAATACATCTGGAAGTACACGCACAACGCATTCGACTTCAGCGTTTTGGGCAACACGCCGATCACCTTTCCGATTGACTGGCATAACTCGAAGATTCCGGGCTATGCAATCAATGTGAACGTTCCGGAGTATCACGGAATCAGCGCATATGCCGTCATGTCATCGGTGGCCGCGCGGTTCTTCCCGGCGCAAGTGGCCGGGGCGGGAGCGACGGTGGGCCAGACCGGGCTGCCATTCCGCATCGACCACGACGAGAAGTTTAACCAGACCACGCACGTGCAGTACACGTTCTCGCGCGGCAAGGTGCTGAGTGGATTGTGGGGCGGTTTCAACTGGCGTTACGATTCCGGGCAGGTGGCCGGCGCTGCGCCATGCTATAACCTGCTCTCGAACGATCCCAACAGCGCCTGCGATGCGACATCGACCACGCTGGGCGGGCTGCCGGCGGTAAGTTTGGCAAGCCTTACCGCGGATGAGGAGTTCCAGGCGGGGCTTACCTGCAATGGGGTAAAAGCCACGCCGGGCAATCCGCTGCCGACTAGCTGCCTGGCTTCGGAATTCGGCTCGACGCTGCTGTCGATTCCAGCACCGGGTAAGGGCGACAATGACCACAACCCGCAGCGCATTGCGCCACGCGACCTGTTCGATGCGTCGCTGGGCAAGGACAATATTTTCCATCGGGATCGCTTCAAGACTAACCTGGATTTGACTGCGATCAACGTGACCAACAAGTACGCGCTGTATAACTTCCTGTCGACGTTCAGCGGCACACACTACGTGACGCCGCGGGCGATGACGGCGAAGATTACGGTGAATTTCTAAGAGGTACGCAGCAGGAATTGAGGGGCAGGCCTTTGCGGCTTGCCCTTTTTCATTTGGTGCCCAGCCATTGGAGTTGGTCGCAGAGATTGATTCACGGGATGCTTTTGATGGCTCGCTGATAGGCCGTGTAGACGTCGTCACCGAAGCAGGCGAAGATCACCTTCTCGATGGCAGGGTTTTCGTTGAGCGCGGTGACAGTTTCGCGCAGCGCGATTTCTACGGCTTGCTCGATTGGGTAGTGGTAGATGCCGCAACTGATTGCCGGGAACGCAAGAGTGCGCAGGCTGTGCTCGCGTGCCAGGCGGAAACAATTGCGATAACAACTCGCGAGCAACTCTGGCTCGTTGTGGTCGCCGCCATTCCAGACTGGGCCTACGGCGTGAAGGATGTATTTTGCGGGCAGGCGATAGCCTTTGGTGAGCTTCGCGTGGCCGGTCTTGCATCCGCCGAGTAAGCGGCATTCGTGGAGAAGGTCGGGGCCGGCAGCGCGGTGGATTGCGCCGTCTACGCCTCCGCCGCCAAGCAGGGAACTGTTGGCGGCGTTGACGATGGCGTCGACTTCGAGGGTGGTGATGTCGGTTTTGAGGATTGCGATTCTTTCGAGCATCGGTTGAACCCGTAGTTTCCTGTCTCTGAAATCGCGACGGAGATATTCGAAGTGCAACCGCAGGTCCTTCGACTCCCTGCGCTGCGCTTCGGTCGCTCAGGATGACAACACATTCCTCATACGAGCTTTTGAATCACGACACCAGCTTACTTTTCGCTGTCGAGAACTTTCATCTGCATGGGGTCGTAACGGGTGCCCGCAACAGCTTCGGCGGGGACGGCGGCTTCGAGTTCCGCAATCTCATCCGCGGTGAGCTTCACATTCAGGGCGCCGAGGGCTTCGGCGATTTGCGCGCGGGTGCGGGAGCCGACTACTGGAACTAGAGACGGGCCTTTAGCGAGCACCCAGGCGATGGCCAACTGCGCGGGCGAAATGCCCTTGGCGGCGGCGGTCTCTTTCAGGCGCGCTGCTAGTTGCTGGTTGGCGGTGTGGTTGTCGCCTTTGAAGCGCGGCAGGTGGGCGCGGAGGTCGCCGGACGCTGCAGGCTGGGAGCCGGAGAGCAGGCCACGGGACAGCGCACCGTAGGTGGTGGCCGCGATGCCCAACTCATCGAGCACGGGAAAGATCTTTGCCTCGGGGCTGCGGCTCACCAGGGCGTATTCAATCTGGAGATCGACGATGGGATGGACGGCGGCGGCGCGGCGGATGGTGTCGGGGCCGACCTCGGAAAGGCCGATGTGGCGGACGTAGCCGGCCTGAACCATTTCGGCAATTGCGCCGATGGTTTCTTCAATGGGGACGTTAGGGTCGAGGCGCGCGGGACGGTAGATGTCGATGTACCCGACGCCGAGGCGCTTGAGCGAATAGGCGAGCGCGGTCTTGACTGCGGCGGGACGGCTGTCATAGCCGAGCCACGCGCCGTTTGGGCCGCGCTGCGCGCCGAATTTGACGGAGAGCAGCACTTCGTCGCGGCCAAAACGGAGGGCGCGGCCGATGAGCATTTCATTGTGGCCCATGCCGTAGAAGTCGCCGGTGTCGAGCAGGTTTACGCCCGCGTCGATGGCCGCATGGATGGTGGCGATCGACTCGGCATCGTCGGCGGCGCCGTACATGCCGCTCATGCCCATGCAGCCGAGGGCGATGGGAAAGACTTCAGGGCCGGTTGCGCCGAGTTTGCGGGACGGTTTGATTGCTGTCGTCATGGAAGAAAATCCCTTCAGCCAGCATCGTAGGCTCGCTAACCGGTCACCGCAAGCTAATCACCGGGGAATCTTCTTTGATCGATAACTGAAAAGAGGTTATTTCGACCACAGCTTCCAGAACATCAGGGATGCGAGGAAGACGTGGGCGTCCTCGGTGTTCTTGATCGCATCCCAATCCGCGAAAAGCTGAGTTGCAAGCGCGACCGCATCCTGAGCCGCCGCGCGGTCGAAGCGTAGTGCGACGTCATAATCCGCTTTGTGCCGCGCGTCCTGCAAACGAACAAAACTCCGCGCAACGGATATGAGGGTAGCGGGCATGGGATTTGTCACGAATGGCCTAATGTGATCTGGAAGGGTTCCAGATTCGAACCGCTTCGCAGCCTCCTTCATTGAACCATGTTCGAGCGACCTTTGAACCCTATCGCTCAGCCCAACTGGTACCGCCGGGCTTGCCTGGGAGGCAGAGCTTGCCGACAGAAGGTGGAACACGGCGTAGTAGGAGGTCGAGACGGCTCGTCGCAGACTCGCTTGCCTGGGCCGACGCTGCTCCCGCTGCGCCAGGAACTGTGCTTGCTCAAGCAGATCTTCGGGCAAGCCCATTTATTTGCCTCTTTCGCTTTTCGCCGACGCGGACATAGGGGTATCGCTGCAAACGGAGTCCTAGCAGTCGGTCCAGAAGGATGTTCGAGAAGCTATTCCAGCGGGAGACGGTTGCCTGTGAGTACTTCTGCTCCGGGGAGACGAAGATCGTAATATAAACGGAAGGGTCACCGGTCGAATCTTCACCGGTCTCGACCTCGAACCCCTTCACAAACGGCGGGTAGTGGGCCTCTATCCTTAAGACCCGCATGAGATCGGCGACCAACGCTTCCCAGAACTTACCGGAATCCTCCTCAGTAAGTGGGCGGATCGTGCTTAGTGGGACAGTTTCCTCGTAGTTCGTGTTCTTCGCCTGAAAAGTTGCTGTTCTCGCCGTGACATCGACGCGGATCACCTCCAGATCGCCGTAATGTCCCTGAGTTGCGATCTGAGGGCGTTTTTCCTTTAGAATTGCTCGATTGCTCGCCATTAGCGTCCTCGCACCTTATTCGTAGTTTAGTCCGATTTTTCCGCAGAGTGTTTGGAATGGAGTGCCGAGCCGGCGATTTTTCTGTTTCCTTGGTGCGGGCATCTCTGCCATACTTGATTGTGCCCACCAGGTACGTCCAATCCCAACATTCCCATCAAGAGGTTGCATCGATGTCGGCAAAGTATGTCTTTGTGACGGGCGGAGTCGTGTCCAGTTTAGGGAAGGGCCTTGCGGCTGCTTCCATCGGGTGTCTGCTTGAGAGCCGCGGCCTGCGCGTGAACCTGATGAAGTTCGATCCCTACTTGAACGTCGATCCGGGAACCATGTCGCCGTTTCAGCATGGCGAGGTGTTTGTGACGGACGACGGCGCGGAGACCGACCTCGACCTTGGGCACTACGAGCGTTTTACGCACGCGCCGCTCTCGCGAGACAACAATCTGACCACCGGTCGCATCTATGAGCAAATCATCTTGAAGGAGCGGCGCGGCGACTACCTGGGCAAGACGGTGCAGGTGATTCCGCACGTGACGAATGAGATCAAGAACGCGATGCGCAAGGTGTCGGCGAATGGCGCGGACGTGACCATTGTGGAGATCGGCGGGACGGTCGGCGATATTGAGTCGCTGCCGTTTCTTGAGGCGATCCGGCAGATGCGGCAGGA
>PLPU01000612.1:0-1722 GCA_003159975.1 Acidobacteriaceae bacterium | reverse complement strand
GGCATTCAGGCGGACGTACTGCTCTGCCGCTCAGACCGCAACCTGGGGCGCGAGATGAAGCAGAAGATTGCCGCCTTCTGCAACGTGGAAGAGCGCGCCGTGATTGGCGCCACGACCGTGCCGTCGATCTACGAGGTTCCGCTGCGCTTTGCCGAGGAGGGGCTGGATACGCTCATTCTCAAATACCTGCACAAGGATGCGGCGGAGGGGAACCTGGCTGCGTGGAAGGATCTGGTCGAGCGCTGCTACCACCCCAAGGATCATGTGTCCATCGCGATTGTTGGCAAGTATGTGGAATACGAAGACAGTTATAAGTCGCTTAAGGAAGCGCTCACGCACGGAGCCATTTCGCAGAACCTCAAACTCGACGTGACATGGATTGAAGCGGAGGGGCTGGAGTCGAAGACGCCAGAGGACCGCGACTATGAATCGCAGTTAGCTGGATTCGACGGCATCCTTGTTCCGGGCGGATTCGGCAAGCGCGGCATCGAGGGTATGCTGAACGCGATCCGCTACGCACGCGAGCACCAGGTGCCGTACTTCGGCATCTGCCTGGGCATGCAGACGGCGTGCATTGAGTTTGCGCGCAACGTGTGCGGGTTGAAGGATGCGAACTCGAGCGAGTTCGACCCGGCGAGCCAGCACCGCATCATCTATAAACTGCGCGAATTGCTGGGCGTGGAAGAGATGGGCGGGACGATGCGACTCGGCGCATGGACATGCGTGTTGCAAGAGGATTCGCTGGCCGCGCATGCTTACGGAGCGACAGAGATCAGCGAGCGGCATCGCCATCGCTACGAGTTCAACCGCGAGTACGAAGCGCTGCTGACCGGCGGCGGATTGCGATTGAGCGGCACTACTCCGGACTCGACTTATGTTGAAATTGCCGAGCTTCCCGGCCACCCGTTCTTTTTAGGCTGCCAGTTTCATCCCGAGTTCAAGTCCAAGCCATTGGAGCCGCATCCGCTCTTCCGCGAGTTTATAACTGCAAGTTACAAGAACCGGCAAGCGCGGCTGGCAAAGGAAGAAGTTAGAGCGGAGATCGAAGTGTAAGAGGCAACAACGCATGAAGGAGCAATACGTCGGTGACATCGGCGATTTTGGCAAGGTACTTCTGCTCAAGCATCTTGCCGGCCTCGGCTTCAAGATTGGCGTCAATTGGGTGCTGACGAAGAACGATAATAGAGGTGACGGCAAGCATAGAGATTACGTCGGATATCGCGGGAAGGACAGTCTTTGCTGCTGCGATGAGGAAGTCTTTGAAAGAATTTTGCCGCTAGCGAAGGCGGAGAAGAAGGATCGCAAAATAGAAGACCTTGAGGCCCTCATCAGGGGCTTTTCCGGGAGTGTAGAGTTCTACCCAAAGAAGTACATTGGAGGGCAAAAGCGTAAAGCTTTTGAGGATAATGCCTTCGCTAAACTGTCTCCAGACTTAGCAGATTTGGTGTTCTTCGATCCTGATAATGGAGTTGATGGAGAAGAGGGTATGTCATCCAAGCACGTTTACTTTTCCGATCTGAAACGCTATTGGGCGCGCAAGCAGTCGCTTTTGACCTATCACCATTTGGGCCGTAAGGATACGCATGAGGCACAGATTGCTCAGTTAAAGCTCGATTTTCAAAATGAGTTCCCGGATGGCCGAATCTATACCTACCATTTGAGGCGGGGAACGGCGAGAGTCTATATTCTCTGCGTTCGAAAAGAGCATCTGCTAAAAATTCT
>PLPU01000426.1:23290-26210 GCA_003159975.1 Acidobacteriaceae bacterium | reverse complement strand
CGCCGGGCATTCTATTCCCTGTTCCCTGTTCCCTGTCTTACGGATAGATTCGATGCAGCGTCCGGGCAAACGGAATCGTCTCGCGCACGTGGTCGAGTCCGCACACCCAGGCCACTACGCGCTCGATGCCCATGCCGAAGCCGGCGTGGGGCACGCTGCCATAGCGCCGCAGGTCGAGGTACCATTCGAAGGCCTCGCGGGGCAGTCCGTGCTGGTCAATGCGGCTGCTGAGCAGTTCATAGCTCGACACGCGCTGCGAGCCGCCGATCACCTCGCCGTATCCCTCCGGCGCCAGTACGTCCACGCACAGCGCGAGGTTGGGATTGAGCGGGTCGGGCTCCATGTAGAAGGCCTTCACGTTGGCCGGATAGCGATGCACCATCACCGGGCGGTCGAACTGGTTGCTGAGCCAGGTTTCGTCGGGCGAGCCGAAGTCGTTGCCGTACTCGAACGGCTGCTCCAGCGCCCCTGTTTTGTGCGCCGCGTTCAGCAGAGCAACCGCGTCGTCGTAGGTGATGCGCGGGAACGGCGGCCGTACGGATTCGAGCTTCGCCGTGTCGCGGCCAATCACCTGCAGTTCGGGTGCGCGGTTCTTCAGCACGCTCTGCACAATGTACGAGAGGTAGTTTTCCGCCAGTTCCAGCAGGCCGTCGAGGTCGCAGTAGGCGACTTCCGGCTCGACCATCCAGAACTCGGTGAGATGCCGCCGTGTCTTCGACTTCTCCGCACGGAAGGTCGGCCCAAAGCTGTAAACCTTGCCCAGCGCCAGCGCCGTCGACTCGATGTAAAGTTGGCCGGACTGCGTCAGATAAGCCGGATCGCCGAAGTAGTCCACTGGAAACAGAGTCGAAGTGCCCTCGCACGCCGCCGGAGTCAGGATCGGCGGATCGGTGCGGATGAAGCCGTTCTGATCAAAGTACTCCGCCGCCGCGCGCATGATCTCGGCGCGAATGCGCAGGATGGCCGACTGACGCGGCGACCGCACCCACAGGTGCCTGTGCTCCATCAGGAAGTCGACGCCATGCTCCTTGAGCGTGATCGGATACGGATCCGACTCGGGCACGCGCTGCACCACCTGGATGCCCTCGACGTCGAGCTCGTACCCGCCCGGCGCGCGCTTGTCGGCGCGAACTTTACCGGTGACAATGACGGACGACTCCTGCGTGAGCCCCTTGAGCGTTTCGAAGACCTCAGGCGCGACACTTTTCACGTGCGCGACTCCCTGAATGGTTCCAGTTCCGTCGCGAAAGATCGGAAACAGCAGCTTCCCACTCTCGCGCAGGTTATAGAGCCATCCGCGCAGCGTGACTGATTGCCCCTCATGTTTTCCCAGCGTAGCGATGGTCGCAATGGGCGGGGCTTGCGTTTCGGTGGGCGCGGATGTGGCTTCAGAAGAAATTGGCAGGTCAGACATGTTTTCCATCTTCCTTATCAGCCGTAAGAACAAACTCCGGCCGGACTCTCTAGGATAACGCGGGTTGCCGCTTCGCGATGGCGGCGGCCAGGGCCAGGTCGATGGTAGGGTGGGCGAACTGGAAGCCGGCGGCAGTGAGTTTTGCGGGCAGGGCACGGGTGCTTGAGAGCAGGGCTTCATCGGCCATTTCGCCGAGTGCGAGACGCAACGCGAAGGCTGGCGCAGCGAAGAACGCGGGGCGATCGAGATGCCGGGCCAGCGTGCGGGTGAATTCAGCATTGGTTACGGGATTGGGGGCAGTCAGGTTTACGGGACCGGCAAGGATTGGGGTCTGGAGGGCGAAGAGAATGGCAGCGACGGCGTCATGGAGGCTAATCCAGCTCATCCATTGGCGGTCGGAGCCGAGCGGGCCGCCGAGGCCGAGACGGAAAATGGGGAGCATCTTGTCGAGCGCGCCTGGGTGGGATGCGGAGGAGGGGCCGAGAACGACGCCGAAGCGGAGAGGGACGACGCGGATGCCCGCATCGAGAGCGGGCCGCGCGGCCGCTTCCCACTGTTGGCAAAGCTCAGCTAGAAATCCCGAGCCGGGAGTGGAGTTCTCATCAAGAAGCTCGTCGCCGCGATTGCCGTAAATGCCGGTGGCCGAGGCGACGAGAAGCGTCCTGGGAGGCTGGCGGAGGCTGGCGAGCGTGGTGGCAAGCGCGCGGGTCGAATCGATCCGGCTTGAGGCCATTTCTCTCTTGTAGGCCGGGGTCCAGCGGTGGGCAGCAACGTTGGAGCCGGAGAGATGGATGGCTGCGGTGAGATTTTCGAGCGGGGCCGGATCGGCGGTCACGGGAACGGCAGCTGGGTTCCATTGGAGTTCGGCAGCAGATGCCGCGGGGCGGCGGACCAGTTGGAGCACGGCCAGATTTCGGGCAGCCAGGGACTGGCGGAGGGCGCTGCCAAGCAAACCGGAAGCGCCGGAGAGCAGGATCTTCAACGATGCGTCGCTCATATCGCTCCGATGGAAATCTTTTCCTTCCTGATGAATACCATACGGCGTAATCCTAGACTGATTTAGCAGGACCGCAAAAAATGTTGACCTGGACAACAAAATGGTTGAGGGCGCATCCTATTCGTGTACGTGCAGGAGCGTTTGATGGGCGAATCCGCAATGGTGAAGAGCGAAGAGATCCAGAAGACCCAGGTTGATCCGGAGACTGCGGAGGCGTTCATCGCCGAGAAGCGGATTGGCGAGCGGATCAAGCGACTGCGGCTGAAGAAGTCGATGGGGCTTGTGGAACTGGGCCGTCATACAGGGCTCTCCGCGAGCTTTCTCTCCCAACTGGAAACCGGGAGGGTGGTGCCGACACTGCGGAACCTGGCGCGGATCGCGATGGTGTTTTCAAAGGACCTGTCGTATTTCTTCGAGCCGGAGCCCAACGCCCTGTTCCGGATTCACAGGCGGAAGGAGCGGGTCAGGTTGCCGCAGACCGGAGTGGAGACGCCGAGCTATTTCTTCGA
>PLPU01000426.1:0-23277 GCA_003159975.1 Acidobacteriaceae bacterium | reverse complement strand
CTGGAACTGCGCCACGGCGACCATCAGTGCACGCTGGAGAGCGGCGACGCTGTCTATTTCGATGCAAGTACGGCGCACTCCTACCTGTGTGCGGGAAAGAGGCCGTCGCGAGCCATTATTGTGACCATGCACCAGGCGCCGCAGCCCTCGTCGCTGCGGGCCGTGAGCGCGCCGGTGCACCCGAAGACTTTGGCTGGAACGCCGGCCAGGACGGATGTCGAAAGCTAGCAGCTGTCTCATCAATGCTCTTGCACCCCAAGAACGTCCCTCAGGGGCTAAAGCCCGGCGATTTTTGCGGCCTTTTCGGCACGACTGAAGTCGTGTCCTTTCGCACATCTACGCCACGATGAAGTTTTTAGCAAGCTGTGGGCTCAATGGATGAACATACCCATTGCGCCCTTGTTCCTTCTGCGCCCTTCGAAAAACTACTTGCTGTACTCGTCGCGCAGTTTGGTCTGACGGCTCACCATGGGAACGGCGACGCCCTGGATGTAGACCTGCTTCACATCGGTGCGAACGTCGAGCGGGTCGCCGTTGGAGAGGACAATGTTGGCCCACTTGCCCACATCGAGCGAGCCTAGCTTGTCGCCGAAGCCGAACATCTCGGCAACGTTGAGGGTGATGGCCTTGAGCGCCTCGTCGTAGGGCAATCCATAGGCAACGGCAAAGCCGGCGGCATAGGGCAGGTTGCGGGCGGAATGGCTGCTGGCGGGGCCACCGGCGTCCGCGGAGGAGATGGCGATTTTGACGCCTCTTTTGGCCAGTTCCGCAGGCAGCGTGAAGACCGCATCGTAACGCTCGTTGGCGCTGGGAAAGTCGTAGATCGAACCGATGATCACGGGGACCTTATAGGCGGCTATTTTGTCGAGAATCTCCTGGCTGTGGGTGACATGGTTGAGGATCACCTTGAGGTGGAATTCGTTGGCCAGCCCCATGATTACTTCAACGTCGTAGGCCTCGTAAACGCCGATGACCACGGGCCGCTCGCCCTTGAGATAGGGAATGAGGGCTTCCAGTTTCAGGTCGCGCTTGAAGGCTTTGTCGTCCTTTTTGGCGGCAGCATCGCGGCGGGCCTGATAATCCTGCACGTCGAGGAAGGTCTGACGCAGTTGAGTGATGAGGCCCATGCGCGTGGACGGATATTCTGTCTTGCCGCCGCGTCCACCTCGCCGCCGCTGATCGGCGCCGTAGTTCATGGCCAGCGCAACGTCGCGGCCGAGGATCATCTGGTCGCGGTCGACGCCGTAGAGCTGGATGAAGATGTCCTGACCGGCAATGGTGTCGCTGGTGGCGGGCGCTACGACGGCATTGGTGATGCCGTTGAGACGCGCCACTGGAATCAACTCAGTTTCAGCGTGGAAGGCGTCGGCCACATGCATGTGAGGCATGATTTCGTCAGAGGGCTCGGCGAGGTCGTTGGAATTCTGGTCCGCCGAGACTTCTGTGAGCCCGAAGTTGGACTCGGGATCGATGAGGCCGGGATAGACGGTGAGCCCGTGCGCATCGACTATCTCGGCGCCGGCGGGAATGGACACCTTGTCGGCTTCGCCGACAGCGGTGATTTTTCCATCGGCAATCAACAACACGCCGTTCTCGATAGTTCCATGCGAGACGGTGAGCAGGCGGCCGCCGCTGATGGCGATGACCTTCTTAGGCGCGTCAGCCGCGGCCAGCCAGGCGGGAACAGATACCAGCAACAGGGTAATCAAAAGAAACTTTTTCACTGGCCGTCCTCCTCGTCGTCTGAACCAAAGCCGCCGGCATCGTGCATGACGCCGGTAAAGTGAGTGGTGCCAAGGCCCGGCAGCGAGGCGTCGAAGAACAGGTCGCCATCGATGTAGACCTTCTGGGCGCGGGCGTAGGTGGAGAGCGGATCGTGATTCCAGAGAACCAGGTCGGCATCCTTGCCTACGTCGATGGAGCCGGTCTTGTCGTCGACGCCGATGATCCATGCGGGGTTGAGGGTGACCATGCGGATGGCTTCGTCTTCACTGGCGCCGCCGTAGTGGATCATCTTGCCGGCCTCCTGGTTGAGGCGGCGGATGTGGTCGTTCGAGTCGCTCTTGAGGGCAACCTTCACGCCCTTGCGCATGGACATGACCGCGTTCCACGGAATCGCGTCCCAGGCTTCGTCTTTGAAGCCCCACCAGTCGGTAAACGTGGCGATGGCTGTCTGGTCGGCGGCGATTTTGTCTGCCACTTTGTACATCTCAAGCGCGTGATGAAAGGCGCGAATCTTGTAGCCGTACTCTTTGGCGATAGCTTCTTCGGTGAGGAATTCATCGGCGCGGTAACAGTGGATCTGCACGTAGAGCTTGCCGCGCAATACATCGGCAAGGGCTTCGAGCTTGAGGTCGCGCTTGGGCGCAACGGCGTCCTTATCGCCTTTGGCAACCTTGGCGTTGTAGGCGTCCCAGGTGCCCATGTAGGCTTTGGCGTCTTCAAAGGCCATGCGCATGACTTCAAAGTTGCCCATGCGCGTGGAAGGCAACTGGTCGCGGCTGCCGTAGACGCGTTTGGGGTTTTCGCCGGAGGCGAATTTGATTGACCCGGGCGCGTTGGGGAAGATCATGGCGTCGCGGTCGAGGCCAAACTTGTTCTTGATGACGACAGCCTGGCCGCCGATCATGTTGGCCGAGCCGTGCAGCAGCAGTTCGGTTGTGACGCCGCCGGCGAGGGCCTGATAGAGCGCCTTGTCGCGATTGTCGAAGGCGTCGATCATGTGCATGGACGGGGTGACCGGGCTGGTTGCCTCGTTCACGTCGCCGTCGAGCGCGGAGTGGGAGTGGGGATCGATGATGCCCGGCGTGAGCCAGAGGCCGGTGGCGTCGACCACGGTGGCCGAGGCCGGCGCGTCAACTGTGGCGCCGACAGCGGCGATTTTGCCCGCATGGACCCAGACCGATCCGTGCTCGATGGTGCCATGGCTGGCGGTCATGACGGTGGCGTTTTTGAAGACCAGATCGGTGGGCGGAGTTTGCTGAGCACGGGCTGTGAAGGCAAATGAAGCCGTGGCCAGGATCGCACAGCCAAGCATGCGGCGTGCTCGCGCGGCGCGGCGGCGAAGCTGGAGAAGGGAGTGGGGCAAAAGAACCAAGGGGGCCTCCTGAAGGGGTGCGGATGAGAGTGGGACGAGCGCACGTGTGTGGAAAGTTCTTTTGAAGGATGCTACATCATTCGGGCCGGCGGTGTCCCGCAAGAGGAAGCAGGCGGCCTGAGCGGTTTGGCGCAGTCATTCACGAACAGCGGCGAAGTATTCGGCAACCTGCGCCCAGTTATCGACGCGCAGAAACCCAGTGGCGCTGAGGTTATGCGGGGCAGTGTAGAGAATGCCCTGGCCTTCAAAGCGGAGCAGGTTCCTGGGCAGATCGTCGATGAGGTAGTCGGCGCGGAGAATGGACTTGTTGCCGCAGAAGACGTAATGCGTGGGCGGGATGAATGGGAAATGGCGTTGCAGCCAGCGGTACTTGGGGCCAAGCGAGTTAGGGACGGTCATGGCCTGCGTGGCGATGAAGACTTCAAAGCGCTTTGAGAGATCTTTGAGCACGTCCTGAGCGCCGGGCATGAGGGCCAGGTCTTCAAAGAAATCTTCCGCATCGAGGAAGGCGCGGAGCTGCTGCTGGCGGTCGAGGGGCGCGATCTCCCACAAGCCTTTGCCGGCCAGGTCTTCGGGAGTCACCTCTTCGTCGAAGGTCTGGTTGTAGCGACGCAGGTGCTCGGCGAGCGTGTCCGCCATGACCTCATCCATGTCGACACAGATGCGATGCACGGCAGATCCTTTAGGCGCCGGCCTGATTGGATTTGGGGATGCGGGGACGCGCNNTCGACGCGGGCCAGGCCGGTGCCACGCGAGCCGGAGAGGCGATCGAAGCGGACGAGCCACTCGGGCGCAATGAGCGGGCGCAAGGCCTCGCGCTCGGCGTTCAGGGCGGCTAGTTCAGTGGTGTATTCCTGCTGGCGCTGAGCGACGCGCGCTCGTGTCTTTTCGAGCGCAGAGGCCAGGCTTTCAACTTGTGCGCGCGCGGCGGCCAGTGCGGCTTCCTGGGTCTCTGAGCGCTCAAGGCTCAAGAACTCATCATTTTCCAGGCGGTCGGCTTCGGAGGTCTCGAATGTGATCTCGTGTTCAATCGCGTTGGCCTGTTCCGGCGTTTTCACCGAGTCGAGCTGGGTACGAAAGCGCTTGGCCTTTTGCCGATGGGCCGCAATATCGCGTTCGAGACGCGTGCGCAGCGATTCCTCGCGATTCAGCGCATCGGACGCTTCCGCGGACTGCTTCTCAGCGGCTGCAAGTGCAGTTTCGGCCTGGGCAATCTCGGCGGGAAGCGCTCGCGCGGCCAAGGTGAGGCGGGCGCGCTCCAGGTCGACTGCTTGCAGTTTTACGAGATTTTCAATCTGCTCTTGCATCCGTGCCATGAAGTTTACGGCATTNNAGTTGTCAATTGGTGGGCGAAACGCGTCCAATCAATGAGGATGGATGCAGGAGTGGAGGAACGTTTTGGGGGAGGCGCAGAGGTCATTCTGGCAAAGGAACGGGTGGCTGCGCTGGGTCGCCCTGGGAGTGCTGGCGGCTCTAGTTGGGCTGGCGGGGATTGCGGCCGTGCTGGCGCATCGGGCCGAACCGTTTCTGCGCGCGCGCATTGTGCAGGGTTTGCAAAAGCGGTTTCA
Organism: Acidobacteriaceae bacterium; assembly: GCA_003159975.1. Taxonomy (GTDB): domain Bacteria; phylum Acidobacteriota; class Terriglobia; order Terriglobales; family Acidobacteriaceae; genus Telmatobacter. The sequence continues at coordinate 18,612 of PLPU01000426.1, read as the reverse complement.
CGCGCGGGTTGAGCTTGACAGCTTTCACATTGCGCTGGGCAACGGGTTGCGCGGCCAGTGGGGTGTGTGGGCCGAAGGACGAGGCCTGCGCATCTGGCCGTCCGACGAGTCGGAAGCTGCGCTGGGACAGGATGAACGAGCGCAAGCCGAAGCAGTCGCGCGGGACGAGCCGCTGATCCGCATTGATGAATTCAGGTTCCACGCGCCGTTGCAATTCTCGCGGAGAAAGCCGCTCGTGATCTCCGTGGTGAAGATAAAGGGGATGAATATTCTTGTGCCGCCTAAAGCGCACACGGAAGCGAACACCGGAGATCCAAATGCAGCTCTAAGCCAACCCGCTCCCGACACAGCCAAAGCCGCGGCCAATGCGGCGAACGGGAGCACGACGAAAGGCCCATCTACCGACGCCGGTCTTTTAGCGGATGTTCTGGTGGAGCGTGTGGAGTGCGATCACGCAAACCTGGTGATGGAAACCAACAAGCCGGGCAAGATTCCACTGGGGTTTGCAATCAGCCGTCTTGTGTTGACGGGCATTACGACAAGGGACCCGATTGCATTCGATGCCGATCTGACCAACCCGCGGCCGCTGGGAGAGATCCATACGACGGGAACCTTCGGCCCGTGGCAAGCGGACGACCCGGGCTTGAGCGCGGTCAGCGGAGACTACCGCTTCGATCATGCCGATTTGAGCGGCTTCAAAGGAATTGCCGGCACGCTGAACTCGACCGGCCACTACCAGGGCACGCTGCGCAGTATTGTCGTGGTCGGCGTGACGGATACGCCGGATTTTCAACTGACCAAATTCGGAACTCCGATGCCGCTGCGAACGAGCTTCCACGCCACCGTCGACGGCACGGACGGCGACACCTGGCTTGATCCGGTGGACGCGACCCTGGGCCAGTCGCACTTCACTGTACGGGGGCAGGTAGTGCGGTTGAAGATGGCTGACGTTCAGGGCCAGCCGACTAACCCGCCAGCGGGGTCTGGAGATTCAGGGGCCGAAGCGGTATCGCCGTTTCGCGGCGGGCACGATATTCTGCTCAACATCAACGTGGACCGGGCGCGAATCGAGGACTTCCTGCGCCTGACCACCCATTCCGGTTCATCGCTGCTCACGGGCGCGGTGACGGTGAAGGCGAAGCTGCATATTCCGCCCGGGCCGGCGCCAGTGCAGGAGCGGATGCAGCTTGCCGGTAATTTCGCCCTGAACAAAGTGCTGTTTACAAGTGCGAAGATTCAAGACCGGATTGAGCAACTGAGCTTGCGCGGACAAGGTCGGCCGAAAGATGTGAAGACAACCGACCCGGCAACGATCGACTCGACCATGCGGAGCGATTTTCAGATGGCTGGTGGCGTCGTCACGCTGCCGAATCTGAATTACTCAGTGCCGGGCGCAGTCATCCAATTGAAAGGCACCTATGGCATGGAGGGTGGCGCGCTGGATTTCGCGGGAACAGCGAAACTGCAGGCCACAATCTCAGAAATAGTGGGTGGATGGAAAGGGCTGCTGCTGAAGCCGGCCGACCGTTTCTTCAAGAAGAACGGCGCGGGGACCGAAGTTCCAATTCGCATTGGCGGAACGCGCGAAGATCCGAAGTTTGGAGTTGAATTCGACCGGTTCAAGAGCAGTTCGCCGGAGCGCCCTGGGGCGAAGTAAGTTCGATGCACGTGGTTCAGAGATTCGGTCTCCGAAGTAAGCTTGACTGTGAAGTAACCATGGCTGTGATAGGTTTGCCTGGATTCGACCGCTGCCAAACAACGAGCAGCGGAAGCACGTCAAGGAGAACGGAATGCACCGAGCGAAGCAGATAAAGACAGGCACCAGGAAGATGAAGACAGGCACCTATCGATGTCTCTTAGCCTTTGTTCTTGGGGCTTTGACACAGCTTGCGGCGGCGCAAGTTTCAACTGCAATGTCTGCGCCGCAAGCCTCGTCACAAACCTCTCGCGAGGCAAACTCCGTTACGCCCGAACGGGACTGGTGGAAGAACGCGGTGATCTACGAGATCTACCCGCGCAGTTTCCAGGATTCAAACGGAGACGGAGTTGGAGATTTGAATGGGATCACCGCGCGCCTGGACTACCTGAAGGATTTGGGGGTGGACGCGATCTGGCTGACACCTTGCTATCCGTCCCCTCAGGTGGACTTCGGCTACGACATCTCGGATTACGAGAACATTGACCCGCAATACGGCACGCTGAAGGATTTCGATCACCTGGTGGCGGAGGCGGGAAAGCGGCATATCCGCATCCTCATGGACATGGTGATGAACCACACCTCAGACAAGCACGAGTGGTTCATCCAGTCGAGGTCGTCGCGCGCCAATCCTTATCGCGACTGGTACATGTGGCACGAGGGCAACGGCGAGACCGCGACCGATAAAGGAGAAGTGCCGAATAACTGGCAGTCGGACTTTGGACACTCGGCGTGGCAGTGGGATGAGAAGACGCGGCAGTACTACTATCACAAGTTCTATATTCAGCAGCCCGATTTGAACTGGGACAATCCCAAGGTGCATGAGGCATTCGAGGACATCATCGGCTTCTGGCTCAAGCGCGGCGTTGGCGGGTTTCGCTTTGACGCAATCACCACGCTCTTTGAAGACCCTCAGATGCGCGATGAAGATGTGCTCAAGGACAAAGACGGCAAATCGTACCTGAACGACTACGGCGACATTGCATTGAATGACACACGGACCAACAATCTGCCCGGCACGCATGCGGTAATGCAGGAGATGCGCGCGTGGTCAGACACCTTCGATTCAAGTCAGTTTCCCGGCGCGCGGGTACTGATCGGCGAAACCTATCTTCCAAATGTTGCTGAGTTGGCAAAGCAGTATGGCACGCCGGAGAAGCCGGAGTTTCAACTACCGATGGATACGCAGCTTGGCTTTATCAACAAGCTGGATGTGGCTGCGTTTCGCGCGAAGCTGAACGATGTGGAGACGGAGATCGGCGGCAATACGCCGCTGCTGCTTTTCGACAATCACGATAATCCGCGGATCGATGCGCGCTACGGCGACGGGGTGCACGACACAGATATTCAGCGCGTGATTTCGACCGTGCTGCTTGCAAGCCGCGGGGCCGCGCTGTTCTATTACGGCGACGAGATCGGCATGAAGACAACGCCGCCTGCGCGCAAGGAAGATGTGAAGGATCCCGTGGGGCTGACTGGCTGGCCAAAGGATAAGGGGCGCGATGGCGAGCGCACGCCGATGCAGTGGAACGCGAGCGCGAATGCCGGATTCACTCGAGCCGCGTCCACTCCCTGGCTGCCAGTGCCGCCGAATGCCGCGACCATCAACGTGAAGGCCGAGGAAGGCGATTCGAATTCGTTGCTGACGTGGTATCGGAGCCTTATCCAATTGAAGAAGACGAACGCGGCCTTTGCGCAGGGAACCAACACAATGGTGGATACCGCAAACACCAAGGTACTGAGCTGGGTGCGGCAAACGCCGGGCGCGCCGGCGGTTTTCATCTCTGTGAATTTCACGGGCGAACCGCAGACGGTTAGTTATCTGGTCCCCATTTGGAGCAAGAAGATTGGTGGAATCAAGACGCTGCTGAAGACCCCCCGAGGCACCGACCCCGAGTCAAGTGTGGCCGATCTAGCGGGAGTATTGGTGCGGACTCAGCTTGGCCCATACGCGGTTTATATCGGCGAGGAACAATAGAGGCAGCATGCAACTGGATGGATCGGGGTCCGGCGGTTCCTGGTTAACGGGAATCGCCGGACTCGTTTTGGGGCTCTCTCGGCTTCGCCCGTTCGACATTCCGACAGGATTGACACGCGTTCGAGAGAACAATTCATTCCGCGCCATTCGAATGCACCGATTGGAGGGCAAAGAGCAGGCCAATTCGAATGTGGCGTGCGCCCCATCACAAACAACAAGTAAAAAATCGAGATACGTTCACAAAAGCCAAGAACAATAAGCCGTATACAAGCTCAAACGGCAAGATTACCTCTTTTGCAACAATACCTCCGGTCTTCGAGATTTTCGAACATGCTATTCCACGATCATTGGAGGTACTCATGTCTGTAACTGTCGTCTTGGCGGTGGGCCTCGACTCCTGGCTGCTCACAGCACAAAGCCCAGTTTGGAAAGCCGCCGGATTCATCGTCATTTCAGTGAACACAATCAAAGCGGCCATCGATCACTTTAAGGTCGGCGATTTTGATCTTGTACTGCTGGGCAGTTCCTTTCCTGTCGAAATCAAGGAGAGGCTCACCTTCCTGATCAAGGCGTCAGGCTCCAGTACGCCCGTGGTTTGCCTCTCAAATTCTTCCGGGGATTGTGACTGCGACGGGTTTGCCGATGCGACGCTGGGAAGCGATCCAAGCAAATTCCTGGCGGCGATGAAAGAGCTGATGGTGAATACGGCGAAGTTGCCGGCATTCAGGAAAATCGCATTTAGCTCCGCTGCCTGAGGGCAACGGTTGTAACCAGGTTGGAAGCGACATCCGGCGGTTCCTCTTCGATGGGGAACCGCCGGATGCCGTTTGCGGGGATCATTTGCGGCGTCCCTTGAGCTATTTGCGATTCCTGTATAATCCAGCGTTGCTTCCAAATGAAGCGACGGAGGAAATATATGGATCAATTGATCATCATCGTTCCGTTGGCAGCCATCGCTTTCATCTTTCTTATCCTGGTTCTGGGCAGCTTCTTCACCGTGAACACGGCGGAGGTCGCGGTGCTCACACGTTTCGGAAAGTTCCTTCGCGTAGCCGATCCTGGGTTGAACTGGAAGCGGCCCTTCTTCGACGCCGTTGCGGGCAAGGTGAGTCTGCGCGTGGTTCAGATATCCCTGACCATGGAGACCAAAACCAAGGACAACGTCTTTGTCACCATTCCGATCTCGGTGCAGCATCGTGTGCGCCCGGAGAAAGTTTACGATGCGTTTTATAGGTTGTCCGATCCAACCGGGCAAATCAAGTCTTATGTCGAGCAGGTGATTCTGGGTCATGTGCCTGGGATGACGCTGGACGAGGTCTTTGCCTCGCAATCGTCGATCGCTGCCGCTGTGAAACAGGAACTCGACGCGGACATGGCAACCTTTGGATTCGAGATTGTCAACGTGCTGGTCACCGACATCGTTCCCGATGAGAAGGTGAAGTCGGCAATGAACGACATCAATGCCGCGCAGCGGGAACAGGTGGCCGCGAACGCCAGGGGCGAGGCGGAAAAAATCCTTGTAGTCAAGAAGGCCGAGGCCGAGGCGGAGAGCAAAGCGCTGCAGGGACAGGGAATCGCCAATCAGCGCAAGGCTATTATCGAGGGATTGCAGACTTCCGTCGAACAATTTCAAAAGGCCGTGGAAGGCGCGTCGTCAAAAGAAGTGATGCAGCTGGTATTGGTTACGCAGTACTTCGACACGCTCAAGTCGATCGGTGAGAACGACAAAACGAGCACGCTGTTTCTCTCTCACTCGCCGGCGGCGGTGAAGGATGTTTCGGACCAGATTTTCCAGGCGATGCTGGTTGCAGAAAGAGCCAATTGATAAGGTCGCGGATGGGGCTCCACTACGGAGCCCGATTCCGATCGATGGCGAATGAATCTGTTGGAGAGACAGCGCGCAGTATGCATCGCCACGCCCGCGATCTGCGGAGTGTGCAATGGATTCAAGCGGTCTCGACGATTGCTCTCTTGCCGGGCTGTTGGGCTTACGAAGCCATCTTGAGCAGTTCCTGCTCGGCGCGCAGCCAATCCTGCTCCGCGAACCCATCCTTGTAGCCGCGCGCTGCCCAATAGCTCTGCGCAAGCTTCTCAATCTGTTCGCGTGAGGGCATAACCGGCGTTGTGGGTGCAATAACTTGCTCTTTTTTCGCCGCGGTCTTGCGGGGTTTCGCCGGTGCTTTTGCTTTCTTGACTGTATCTGCCATTTAAATTCTCCTAAGTTGGATTAGCCGCTAACATGCGGGGGCATCCTTTACAGGATACAAAAAATCCGCGTAAAACGCGATCTTTACAGTGGTTTAGCGTAGCTTCCTGCTCAATATGCGGTACTGAAATTGTTTGTGACTTCATCTAATCGTAAGATCCATCTGTGTTCATTGCCGAAGTCATGTCCTCACAAAGAGATGCCGGACGTGTGGCGAAAGTTGTCTTGAGCGCCGATGCACTTTTGATGAGGCCCGTATTGCTCTCGCTTGCATTTGAGTCTCCTTGCCTGCCGGCGGGTAGGCGTGATTGACTGAGGTCCGAAGGCTGGTGACGGAGATGGGTTACATCCTTGCGCTGGATCAGGGAACCACGAGTTCGCGGGCGATTCTGTTCGATGGGGCGGGATCAATCGTCGCCGTTGCGCAGCATGAGTTTGAGCAATTCTACCCGCGGGCGGGGTGGGTGGAGCACGACCCTACGGAAATCCTGACCAGCCAGCTTACCTGCGCCATTGAAGCGCTGGGAAGGGCGGGCGCATATCCCAAAGATGTGGCAGCCATCGGGATCACCAATCAGCGCGAGACGGTGATCGTGTGGGATCGCGCGACGGGAAAGGCGATTCATCCCGCGATTGTGTGGCAGGATCGGCGCACAGCTGCGAGGTGCGCGGAGTTGGAAGAGAGCGGCGTAGGGAACGATGTTTCGAACCGTACCGGACTGGTGCTGGACCCTTACTTCTCAGCGACAAAGATTGCGTGGATTCTGGACAACGTATCTGGCGCGCGGGTGCGGGCCGAACGCGGTGAGCTTGCGTTTGGGACGGTAGATAGCTGGCTCATCTGGCATCTGACCAGCGGTCGGCATCATGTGACGGACGTGACCAACGCGTCGCGCACGCTGCTCTTCAACATTGTGAAAGGCGAGTGGGATCAAGAGCTGCTGCGTATCTTTGGCGTGCCGGAAAGCCTGTTGCCCGAGGTTGTGTGGTCAAGCGAGAGAGTAGGCGAAGTGACGACGACACTCGGCCTGGGCGGCGTGGCGATTGCCGGGATTGCCGGCGACCAGCAGGCGGCGCTGTTTGGCCAGTTGTGCTGGAGCGCGGGTGAGGCCAAGAACACCTACGGCACGGGCTGCTTCCTGCTGCAAAACATCGGCAAGGAATTTGTTCGCTCGAAGCACAAGCTGATTACGACTGTGGCGGCCAGCGCGGAGAAGCGTCTTGAATATGCGTTGGAAGGCAGCATCTTCATTGGCGGCGCGGTGGTGCAATGGCTGCGAGATAATCTGAAGCTGATTGGGGCGTCGGCTGAGGTGGAGGCGTTGGCCGCAACGGTGCCCGACGCGGGAGGCGTAGTGTTTGTGCCGGCGTTTGTGGGCCTTGGCGCGCCGCACTGGGATGCGCACGCCGGCGGATTGCTGATCGGGCTGCGGCGCGACACAAAGCCGGGACACATTGCGCGAGCAGCATTGGAGAGCATTGCTTTTCAGGTGGCGGACGTGCTGGAAGCGGTGGAGAGCGAGACAACTCCGCTGGCCGCGCTGCGTGTGGATGGCGGCGCGGCCGTCAACGATCTGCTGATGCAGTTTCAGGCCGATGTGCTGGGCGTGCCGGTGGTGCGGCCGCAAGTGACGGAGACAACGGCGCTGGGAGCGGCGTATCTGGCCGGGCTGGCAACCGGGTTCTGGACGGGGCCGCAGGAGCTGCGGACCCAACGCGAAGGCGATGTGCGGTTTGAGCCGCGGATGAGTGCGAGCGAACGTGCCGAACGGCGTGGCCGCTGGAGCCGCGCGGTGGAGCGGGCCAAGGGCTGGGGCGCGTGAAGCAGTTTTGGAGCGGGCGCATCCAATGAGAAGAATGCAAAAGCTGGCGGTTCAATTACGAGGAGGTTGAGATGGCGACTGCATGCAGTCATGTTGCGGAGCACCTGAAGAAGGTAAAGCCGCGTACGAAGGGTTGCGAAGAGTGCCTTAAAACCGGCGACACGTGGGTGCACCTGCGCATGTGCCTGGAGTGCGGCCACGTGGGCTGCTGCGATTCGTCGAAGAACCGGCATGCGCGCGCGCACTTCCATGAAACACAGCATCCGCTAATCCAATCGGCCGAGCGTGGTGAGGATTGGCGGTGGTGCTATATCGACGACATGTACTTGTAGCGGGCTAGGCTAGCTCCACTTCGATCTTCTTAGCTTCGGCGTCGAGTTTCACGATTTTGAAGGTGCGGATTTGGCCTTCGCCGAGAGCGTCGGGCTTGGCTGCGGGAGCCTTGGTATTGCCTTTCCAGCGGTCTTTGAGCATGGACGAGAGGCTGGACAGGTCCGCCTTGGCCTCAGTGGTAGTTGGCGGTGCTACGGATGATGGCGCTGACGTACCACCCCCAATGCATGTGGCGCGGATGCCTTCGCCCAGTTCGACGATGGTGTGTGTGGCTGAGTCATCGACGACGCGACCTGAGACTGTGTCGCCGGGTTTGTGCTCGGCGATGTATTCGTCGATGCTGGTGGGGATGAGTTGCTTCATCGAGAGCTTGACCTGGCGCTTCTCCACGTCGATGGCCAGCACTTGCGCTTTGACCACCTGGCCGGCGCGCAACACATCCTGGGGATGGTTGATGCGCTTGGTGGCGCTGATCTCGCTGACGTGGACCAGGCCCTCGATGCCGTCGACAAGCTGCACGAAGGCGCCGAAGTTCATCAGCTTGGTGACGGGGCCTTCAATCTGCGAACCAATGGGGAATCTCTGCAGCGCGCCCGACCACGGGTCGGTGAGGGTCTGCTTAAGGCCGAGCGCGATGCGCCGCTCTTCCGGTTTCACGGAAAGAATGACGGCATCAACCGTGTCGCCTTCTTTAAGAATGTCGCTGGGGTGACGGACTTTTTTGCCCCAGGCCATCTCGGAAATATGAATCAGGCCTTCGATGCCGGGCTCGATTTCAACAAAAGCTCCGAAGTCCATGAGGCGGGTGACTCTGCCAGTGATACGTTGGCCGGCGGTGAGGCGCGACGGCGCGGTTTCCCATGGCTCCGCTTGAAGCTGCTTGAGGCCGAGCGAAAGTTTTCTGGTTTCCGGATCGATTTTGAGGATCTTGACCTGAAGCTCCTGACCCACGGTGAGCACGTCGTCTGGTTTGGTGACGCGGGTGTGCGCGATGTCGCTGACGTGGAGAAGACCGTCGATGCCGCCGAGGTCGATGAATGCGCCATAGGGCATAAGGGTGCGGACGGTTCCGGTGACGACATCGCTCTCCTTGATGGAGGCTTGCAATGCGTCGCTGGTGGCCTGAGTCAGTACGCGGGCTTGCTCTTCAAGAACCACGCGGCGATCGACGACGACATTCTCGTCCATGACGTCGAGCTTGGTGATGCGGCAGGTGATTTCCGTGCCGACCAGTTTTTCGAGTTCGACGGCGTCTTTGGTGCCGCTACGGCTTGCGGGCATAAAGGCGCGAACGCCGATATCGACAGACAGGCCGCCCTTGATGACCTCGGTCACGGTGCCGACGACGGCGAGCTTCTCAGCGAAGGCTGCTTCAATGGCGGACCAGTCGCGTACCTGGGCCACTTTGAAACGGGAAAGCTCGTAGTAATGCTCTTCATTGCGGCCGGTGACGGAGACTGGCACGGTGTCGCCGGGCTTTACGCCTTCGGCGTTGTTGGGGAAGGCGGAGCGCGGAAGAACGCCTTCAGTCTTGTAGCCGATGTCGAGAAAAACCTGGTCGGCGGAGAGGGAGATGACGGTTCCCTGTAATTGGCGGGGTGCTGAAGCCGACTTGTGGGAATGGCTTTTCTCGAAGGCCGAAAGCAGCGCACCGAAATCCTCTGCCGGCTCCTCGGCAGCGGGCTCGGGGAGCGGAGCGGGTGCGGGCGCAGCTTTCGCGGCAAGAACCTCGGGCTCGGGTGCGACAACGGGCCCCGGCACGGCCTCTGGCGCAACAGGCTGAACCGGCGCAACAGGCTCAACGATGGCTTCGGCGTCCGGCGAAGCCTCCGGCTCAGGTGCAGCCACAACTTCGGCAACAGGCTCAGGGACGGGTTCAGGCGTGTTTTCGGAGGCGGGCACGGATTCTTCGACGTTTTCGTTTGTCATGGCTGTCTACACAACCATTCTCCCATGCTTGCCTCAGGCAGGTGACCCAAACGCACTCGGCCAGAGAGGTCCAATCACCGATCGACGCAATTGCCGCGCTGTTCATGGTGTTCAGCAAAGGCGAGACGAAGTGGTACAGTGAGGGGGCTTACGGGGGATGGATGCGACTCGGAACTGCTGTTCTCATGCTGCTCGCCCAGATAGGGATCGCGACCGCTCAAACAGCGTCTGCGGTTCATTTGCACGACTACGCTGGAACCTACGCCGACTCCCCGGGGCACACGCTTGAGATCGTTGACGGCGCCAATCTTTTCGCTGTTGTAGACGACGCCAGGTATCCGCTGAAACGCGCAGGTGCAGACACGTTCACAACCATCGGTGGAGACCCGGTTCGATTTGTGCGCGATGCGAGCGGCAAGGTGACAGGATACGAACAGTACGGCAAGCTGCATTCGCGCGTGTCGGCGGCCATTACAGCGGAGTCGGCGGCGCTGGCGCACCCGCGCACTGAGGGACAAAGCGATCCTGCGAATTATCGCTACCAGCCTCCTGCGGATTTGCACGACGGCATCGCGGTGGGAGACATAGCCAGCACGCCCCTTGGCCGAGGCGCGGCTGAAGAGATTGTGCGCGGTATCCTCGACGGCACCTACAAAGACGTTCACAGCGTTCTTCTTTACCTGCATGGCAAGCTGGTCATGGAAGAGTACTTTTACGGCTACAGTGTTAGCCGCACGCACCAGCTTCGCTCGGCTACCAAGTCCGTGGTGAGCGCGCTGGCCGGCATCGCTATTGACCGCGGCGCCCTGAACGGCGCAGATGAGCCGGTGCTTCCACAGATGAAGTACGCGAGCTATGCCAATCCGGACCCGCGCAAGGCGGCCATTACTTTGGGCGATCTGCTCGCGATGAGCTCCGGGCTTGATTGCAATGACCACAGCTCCAACTCGCCGGGACGCGAGACGGTGATTGACAATGCGCCCGACTGGGTGAAGGCCACGCTCGATCTGCCCATGATCAACGACCCTGGGAGCAAAGACTACTACTGCTCCGGCGGTGTCGCGGTGGTTGGGCGGCTCATCGAAAACAAGACCCATATGCCGCTGCCGGATTTTGCGCAGGCCAACCTGTTTGGGCCTCTGGGCATTGCGCCGAGCGACTGGACGTGGAACTACGACCTGACCAATGCCGACAAAGAGTACTCGCAAATTCATCTGCGCCCGCGCGACATGCTCAAGCTGGGCATTCTCTTTGCCGGCGATGGCCGATGGCACGGCAGGCAGGTGATCTCCAGCGCCTGGGTGCGGGCCTCAATGGCAGAGCACAGCCACGTTGACAACGTGAGCTACGGCTATTTCTGGTGGCGCCCGTGGTTGAACGTGGAAACGCCTGGCGGTTCCGAGCACGTTGACGTGGTAGCCGCCCAGGGCAACGGTGGGCAGAAGATTTACATTGTTCCGCAATACGACCTGGTCGCGGTTTTCACTGCTGGCGGCTACAACGCCGAGTCCACGCCACCCAACACAATCATGGCGAAAATAATTCTGCCCCCGTTGATCGCTGCCCGCAACGACGCTCCCGTCTCGTCGGCTACGAAGTAGACCGCGCTTCCAAAGGTCAATGGGCTGCTCACGGAAAGTCAGTGACTTTTGGAGTGTTGCGGGGCTTGGTCGAGGTAGGTCCACCGACGTTGTCGATGACGTTGCTGATCCCGCCTAAGTTATCCAGCGCAATGGTGATCATGTGGTGGAAGCGCACACCGGGCACGGTCGGGACTTCGATGGCGCTGGTCAGTACAACGTTGGGATGACGGAAGACGGAGTAGATCCCGAGGCCCCAGGCTTCGTGGCTGCTGACCGTGTTGGCAACTTTGTAGGATGCCCAGCCGTTGATGCGCTCGCCTTTCGCATCGAGTCCGCTGGTATAGCTGGCCTGGTCTGGTGGGTCGTAGGGAATTTCGGATTGGTAGAAGTAGGTGCGGCCGGCGTTGCCGTTCCACAGCACCTGATATTGCTGATGGTGCTCGACGAAGAGGCCATAGGCGGTGACGTTGTTGCCGTTGACCACGAGGCCGTTGGCGCTGGGATTGGTGGTCCAACCGACGCCGGAGCCGTGATCTGCGCGCCATATCCAGGTGTGATCGATGATGGTGTCGTTACTGTTGATGAGCAGATTCACCACGGCACGCCCCGGACCTGCGCCGCCGACGCGGAAGAAGACATCATGGAGCGAGATGGGGTTTTTTGCGTGCCTGGCCTTGCTGCCGCTGGGCCCCACCTCAAGCAAGACGGGTGAGCTGACCGGGCCGCCGTCAATCAGCAGCCCGGCGACAATAATTCCATCTGCGTCCGCGGTCGTGAGCGCGGCTGTGCCGTTTGTTGGGCGCAGCGTGGCGAAGCCGAGGCCCATCACTACGGTGTTGGCGCGGGTGACGCGGATTGGCTCTGCCAGGTCGTAGTTGCCGGGCGCGAAAATGAGATTTTTGCCCTTATCCAACTGGCCGTTGATGGTGGCGGCGGTATCCTGGCCGGGGTGTGCGATGTAGAACCTGGCAATTGGAATCGACCGGCCCGGCGTTGATCCGCCGTGCCAGGTGATGCCTGCAGAGTTCGTCCTCAGCGAAGGAACGCGGACGCTATAGTTGCCGTGCGTATCCACTGCAAGAAACGGTTTCTCGCGCACAATGGGAGTGAGGGCCACTTTGGTGTACGGCGGTGTGGGCCATTCGCCCGCGGGCGGATTGGGGATGCCGACGAAGACCATGTTCCAGTTGGAGCCGGTCCAGGAGCCCCACTCGCTGTTGCGGGAGATCCATTGCTGCTGAGTACCGGAGCCGACGTTGCCGTCGATGAGCGAGTCCGCCATCCAGCCGCCGCTGGCCCAGCCGCGATTCTGATGCAGAACGATGTCGCCGAGTATGTGCATGCGGCGAAAGGGCGCGGCCTGGGAGACGGCCCACTGCATGGAATCACCGGTGGGGGTGACGGAAAAGCCTTCGGCGGCGCGCCAGAAGGTGCAGGTGGCGTTGTCGCGGGGCCGGCTGGCGTCGGCATGGACGTTGCCCGCGATGTGGACTGCGTCGGGCGTGGCGCCGAGTCCGATGACTTCGGTGTAGAAGCCGATGGGGATATCGACGTTGTATTTACCTGGCAAAAAGACAAGAGCATACCGGTCAGGGCCGAACTCACTGTGCTGCTGGATCGCGTAGACCTTGTCGATCTGGGCCTGGATGTCGGCAGCGGACATCGACGGGTTGAAGATGAGGACTTTATCGCCGAAATCGGGCTTTTTGGCGTCGGCAGCCATTGCCTTGTTACCGCAATGCGTGAGCGAGCCGCATAGCAGCATCATCCCAACGGCCGCTCCGGAAACCCTGAAACGATGCTGAACCCAATCCATTCTCGTAAGTATACGGATCGCCTCGAAGGGCTGTTTTCCGGTCAGGGGTGAGGCGCACGTCGTTGGACATACTGTGGGGTTGGCGGCGAGAATTGCGGACGCACGGGGAGAGCATTGTGAAACTACTTTCTATGACGCGGCGGGAGTTTGTGCAGTTGGGCGCGGCTGCGGTTGCGGTGAGCGCCGGAGCCAGGCATTTGAGTGCGGCTCCGCTCAGGTTGCCCATCGGGCTTCAACTTTATTCGGTGCGCGAGTTGCTTCCCAAGGATTTTGACGGGACGCTGGCCAAAGTGAGGGCCGCGGGCTACACGGAGGTTGAGGCGGCGGGCTACTTCGACCGGACGGCGCCGGAGTTCAGGAAATCAATGGACGCGGCGGGATTGCGCTGCATCAGTACGCATCACCCGATGGCCGTGCTGAAGCCGCGGCTGGACGAGCTGATCGAGTACGGCCACGCTCTGGGACTGGGTTACATCGTGTGCCCCTCGCCGATGCACAGAGATCCGTCCGCGAAGGGTCCACTCACGCTGGAGGACTGGCGCTGGACCGCCGGGGAACTCAACAAGATCGGCGAAAAGGTGAACGCGGCCGGGATGAGGTTCGGCTACCACAACCACACCCCAGAATTCGGCAGCGAAGGCGGAGTAGTGTTCTACGACGAACTGCTCCGGCTCACCGACCCGAAGCTGGTGTTCTTCGAGATGGATTGCGGCTGGGTGGTGGCTGCCGGGCGCAANNAAGGACATGGTGAAAGGCGAAAACGGCAAGATGCACTCGACGGTGATGGGACGCGGCGTGGTGGACTACAAGCCGATTCTGCGTGCGGCTACCGGCCTCAAGCACTACTTCATCGAGCAGGAAGAATTCGATATGGACACGATGGAAGCGCTCAGGCTGGATGCGGAGTTCATGCGCAAGCTGAATGTGTGAGCGCCGGTTTTGACTCGACACCATGAAATTGGGATTGCCGCCGCTTTTCGTTTAGGCTTTGGGTATGAGCGTATTCGACGAAAAGCGGACGGAGTTGGAGCAGCACGAGTTCATGATGGGTGTGGAGCGGGGCAGGTTGGCTGTGGCGCTGGACCTGCTGACGGATTCGCTGATCCTGGTGGGCCAGCATGGGGTCTACTGCGCTTCCAGCCGCAATCCGGCCAAGCCGGCACTGGACTTGCAAGCCGTGCTGGGCGGAATTGAGGGAGCCAAGGCGCTGATCCAGAGCGTGATGGAGGAAATGCGGAAAAGCAGGGAACAGGGACTGAGGGACTGAGGGACTAAGGGACTAGGAAACAGCGAATGCTGATCGGGCAAAGCAAAGTGCGGTATGCTGAAAGAGCGCGCCCGTAGCTCAGCTGGATAGAGCGAACGCCTCCGGAGCGTTAGGTCGGGAGTTCGAATCTCTCCGGGCGCACCATACAATTCCCTTCATTGCAATATTTGGAACTGCCAGGACGGACTCGACCGGCCGCCATGCTCCTGTTTCCCATTCATCCCAATGCCTAAAGTCTTCGGTTGAATGTTGAACAGGGCTTAGACGCGGAGATGCGGCGCGCGAGCGAATTAGACTGAAAAGGGCTTGCGCGGCGCTGAAGACGGCACCCGGCAGGCAGATAAGGTGACAATGCATCCATACTCAGGATTTACAAGCGCCCAGGTTCTCTGGACGCTGTCGTTTGCGTCGCTGCTGGTGCTGCTGGTTGTGTTGATGGGACGGGAGCGTTCGCGTCGCTTCAAGTTCTTCACGATCGGGATCGTGCTTCTGGCGTTTCGGCTGCTGGTGACCAAGCTGCTCTACGGCAGGGTAGCGCCAATCCCCTTCTATGAAGTGTTCATCCCGCTGGGCGATCTATCGGCCGTGGTGAGCCTGCTGATTCTGGTGGAGTTGGCGCGGAAGGCGTTTGTCGGCCTGGGGCGTCGTGCGTGGATCGTGGGCTCGCTGGCGGTTTTGGCGGTTGGCGCCGTGGTGCTGTGGAAATGGGGCACATGGCCGGCTTGGAAGACGATGACCGCGGGCACGACCCTGGCGGTGCTCGAGCTGATGCAAACGGGGTCGCAAAAGGTCGAACTGCTTGCGAATGTGCTGACAGTTGAGCTGGGTCTGCTGGTGCTGTTTTTTGGACGGCGGTTCAAGGCCGGCTGGCGCAGCCATACGCAGGCGATCCTGATCGGGCTATCGACCGCATCCATCGCGCAAATGCTGAGAGACGGCGTCTGGCAACTGATTGCGATGAAGGCGGTGCCGCACAGCCAGGCGGAATACGATCACATCATCGGAATCCGGGACAAGCTGGCCAACGCCAATGAGATTGTGTTCATCGTGGTGGTGGTATGGTGGATCGCCAGTTTGTGGATCGATGAGCCCGGAGCGGGAACTCCAGCGCAGGAGATTGCGCCGTCCCCGGAGTATCTCCTGACGAAAAATGCCGCTGTTGCTTCGGAAACGGGAGCCGCGCCAGAAGCCGCCCCGGAAGTCGCCGAACCAGAGAGTGAATAGGTCAGAAGCTTCCCCTCGTGTTCACAAAAAGCCGGGGATCGACGTCTTGCCGATCCCCTGAAAACTGACTACTGATCACTGACAACTAACCACTAAATGTGGCAGCTTGCCTGGCCGCGCTTTTCCAGGTAGCGCTGGTGGTATTCTTCCGCGCGCCAGAAGGTCTGCGCGGGCTCAACCCTGGTTACAATGCGCTTCGGCTTGAAGCGGCCTTCGGCGGTGAGCTGTTCGATCTTTGCCTGGGCCTGCTGCTGTTGTTCCGGGGAGTGGAAGAAGATGGCGGAGCGATACTGCGTGCCCCAGTCCGGGCCCTGGCGGTTGAGGGTCGTGGGGTCGTGCAGGGTAAAGAAGGCGTCCAGAAGCTGCTCGAAGCTGACCTTCGCGGGGTCGAAGTCGAGCTCGACCACCTCGGCATGGCCTGTAGCGTCAGTGCATACATCTTTGTAGTTGGGCCGCTCCAGTTGGCCGCCCTCATAGCCGACGGCGGTTGCGGTTACGCCCGGGATGGCGGCGAAGGCGGCTTCCACGCCCCAGAAACATCCGGCTCCGAAAGTTGCTTTTTCTGTGCTCATGAATGATGAGATGCGGAGCTGCCCGATTTGGAAACATTTTTGCGACCTTGTGGGCTTAGGCAATTTAACACAGCTTAGCTTACAAATGGGCGACAAAAGCGGGCATAATAGGCGGAGCGGAAGGCAAATTTATGGCGAAGCCGGAAGATGCTGGACAAAAGACCGGGTTGAGCGATTATCTGGCGGCGGAGCGGACTCTGCTGGCATGGATTCGCACGGGTCTGGCGTTGATGGGGTTTGGCTTTGTGGTGGCGCGGTTTGGGCTGTTCCTGCAACAAATCCAGGCGATGCAGAGCTCTTCAAACGAGCGGACGTATGGGTTGTCGCTATGGTTCGGGACATTGCTGATTGCGGCCGGGGTGCTTGTGAATGTATTTGCCGGTTGGCATTACGCACGATTGGTCAAGGATCTGGATCGCGGAGAGACAGCGCGCCCGCACGGTACGACACTGGCTGTCGCAGTCGCCTTTTTTCTGGCGTTGGTTGGACTGGCAATGGCGATATATCTGGTTTCAGTCCGGCGTGTCACTCCTGCGCATTTAGAAAATGGAAAGGAGACGGCAATGGCTCTCGATGCAGGCAAGGGGATCGTGAATATACCCAGCAATCACACGGTCAACGAGACGGTGGAGAGGCTCAAGGCGATTCTGGAAGCGAAGGGGGTAATGCTGTTTGCGCTGGTGGACCACAGCGGAGAAGCGGAACGGGCCGGGATGACGATGCCGGCGACGAAACTGCTGATCTTCGGGAACGCCATGGCAGGGACACCGGTGATGCTGGCCGCTCCGAGCATCGCGATTGACCTGCCGTTGAAGGTTCTTGTGTGGGAGGACGGCGGGGGAAAGGTCTGGGTTTCTTACAACAGTCCGGCGTATCTGCAGAAGCGACACGGCGTGCCACCGGATCTGCTCAAGAATATCGCGGTGGTTGAGACGCTGGCGGCCAAAGCCGGAGAGTAGTTGCGGAACACCGCACGATGGCCCCATGCCGCGGAACAGTTGAGCTTCAGGGGTGCGAGAGGTGGTAGCCGATAAAGATGTCGTTGCCAGGAGGTTGCTTGCCAAGTTATATCCAGGCATGAGCGAATTCTAGCTGGTCAGGTTGTAGGTGAGTCCGTAGGGATCGCGGACGTAGGTTCTGGGGAATTCCGGCTCGTCTTTGACGACGGTGCAGCCGTTCTGGACCAGCCTGCGCCTGGCGGCTTCAACACTGTCCACGGTCACTTCGAGCACCGGCCCCAGCGCCGGCCCCCGCTCAATGAACAGGTTGATGCGCCTGCCGTGAAGGCTGATCATCTCCGGTTCCTCGCCCGTGACCTCGAAGCCGAGATGGTCGACGTAGAAGGCCGCTGCCTTCTTGGGGTCCGGCGCCTGAATCAGAATGTCGCTGCCGAAAGTGTTTGCCATTGGGACCTGCTTTCTTGGCCTGGGTCTTAGCCGACCATGGCGGTCAGTTGAAGAACTTTCTCCGCCAGCTCCCGATTCCCTTCCATCTGAATCTCGGCTTGAGCTGCGCCGCGGTCGATGCCCTTGGTAAAAAGGCGCCTTGCCAGCGCTTGCGGTATTGTGACACGGGCGGCAGGCGTTGCGGGCGGATTCTTGATTAAAGCGCAAGCGGATTGGCTTTTGACCGGAAAAGCACCGTGTCGAGCAGATGGGGCACGCGGCTCTCAGCCACCTGCGGTGATCTGCAATCGGCTGGAGGAATCCGGGCTATACTTTCCCCATGAAACTCCCGCTTGGGATTGAAACTGCATGACGCGCCTGGGACGCTTGTGCGCGGTCGCGTTCCTGCTCGCTTTGCCGGTGTGTTGCGCGCAGACCGCGCCGGCAAGCCACCACGCCAGGAAGCCGCCGAAGCCCGAGCCTACCCAACAGGAGCTGTTTGACTATGTGCGCGGGCAGCTTCTGGCGTTGAGCCCCAGCGACGGTACCAACGACAACCGCGAAGTGACGTACAACATGGCGACGTCAGTCTTGTCGGTTACGCGGCCCGACGGCCGGTGCGACATTTTTCTCGGCCAGCTCGACAGCAACAGCACCCTTTGGGAGGTCTTCGATCCCAGCGACAGCTATCGCACCCGGGAGCAGGTGCTGCGTCTCACGCTGACGTCGCTGAACGGGAAGCAGGCACGCACCTGCTATGACACGCACAACCAGGTGGACACGAGCATCCCCGGCAACCG
>PLPU01000166.1:0-8462 GCA_003159975.1 Acidobacteriaceae bacterium | reverse complement strand
CTCGCCGGAACCGCAGTAACCGTAACAGTCGCTGTAGCCGTCGCAGTCACCGGAGTCCCGGTGTTAGAGGTAACGGTGAGTGTGTAAGTAGTGGTAGTGGTGGGGCTGACGGTGACCGGGGTTCCGCTGGACGCGGTCAGATTGCCCGGCGTGATGACGCCCGTGCCGTTCGAGAACACTCCTGTCAGATTCGCGCTTTGACCGGCCGTAATCGAGGTCGGGGTGGCTCCAAAACTGGTTATTACGGGAGCGGGACCCACAGTTACGATGGCGGTTTGAGTAACAGTAATAGCCCCAACAGGGGGAGTAACAGTCAGGATGTAGGTGGTGGTGGCGGTGGGGCTGACGCTGACCGCGACTCCGCTGGTGACTGAAAGATTGCCCGGCGTGATGACACCCGTGCCGCCGGTGAAGACTGCCGTCAGGTTGGAACTTGATCCTGTGGCAATGTTTGTTGGACTGGCCACAAAGCTGGTGATCGTGGGTATGGGGTCCACGGTCACGGTTACACTCTGTGTGATCGCGGCGCCGATTGGCGGAGTAACAGTGAGGGTATAGGTGGTCGTGGTGGTCGTGGTGGTGGTGGTGGTGGGGGTGATCTGGGCTGGTATTCCGCTGACAACGGTGATGTTGCCCGGATTGATGACGCCTGATCCTCCAGAGAAGACAGCGGTGAGGCTGGTACTCGATCCCGCCTCAATGGTTGTGGGATTGGCCACAAAGCTGGCGATCGCCGGCGCCGGATCCACGTTTACCGTGACCGTCGCAGTGACAGGTGTGCCGGCTGCAGGCGTGACGGTGAGGGTATAGGTGGTCATTGTCGTGGGACTGACGCTCACTGCCGTGCCGCTGGTGACGGAGATATTGCCTGGACTTATGACGCCCGTCCCGCCTGAGAAGACTGCTGTCAGGCTGGAACTTGTTCCAGTTTCAATGGTAGGGGGGGCAGCCACAAAGCTGGTAATGATGGCGGGCACAGCGCTCACCGTTACCGTGGTGGTCGCAGTGACAGCATCTCCACTGCTTGGCGTGACAGTCAGCGTGTAGGTGGTGGTGGCGGTGGGGCTTACTGTGATCGGTGTACCGCTGGTGACGGCGATATTTCCCGGCGTGATCGTGCCGGTGCCGTTAACGAAGACTGCCGTGAGTGTCGCGCTTGACCCCGCTTCAATCGCTGCCGGACTGGCTGCGAAGCTGGTGATGGAGGGTGGGGGCGGAGTTGAGTTGGACGAGCCACCGCATCCGGCTAAGGCTACCAGACCCAGGCTGAGGGCCATGGCCCACGCAGCGGGAACAAGAGGTTGTCTCAAGGAAATTCCTATGTGCAACGGAATTGACTACCAAACGACCAAACCATCATACGTTCTGTCCGGCTGGAATTGTCAATATTTCGGTATTGGGAGCGTTATCAGCTCTCGATGGAAGTAGCCGCGCACATGCGAACAGCTACTTCTCGGCGCCGTGGCATTTCTTGTATTTCTTCCCGCTGCCGCAGGGGCAGGGATCGTTCCGGCCCACCTTTTCGCCGGTGCGGCGCTGCGCGGGCTGGCTGGCATCGCCGCCTCCGGACAGGCTGGCCGCCTCAAGCTCGCGCTGCTTTTTGCGATGAAATTCCTTTTCGAGCGCGTCGATGGTGGTGGAGGCCTGGCGGGTCGGAATCGAGATCTCGCGGGGCGCGGCCTCGAGCGTTGCCGGCTGCGCGGCAGAGGCCACGGGCGGCGCGGGAGGAACAGCACGCCTTATCTCCGGTGCGGCATTCACAGGCTGGCCATCGGGGCCCAGGATCTGCATCCGAAAGAGGAAACGGACCGTATCCTCCTGGAACTTGAGCATCATGGCTTCGAACATGTCGTAGGACTCACGCTTGTAGGCCACCAGCGGGTCCTGTTGCGCATAGCCGCGCAGGCCGATCCCCTCCTTCAAGTGATCCATGTTGAGCAGATGTTCTTTCCACAGTCCGTCGATCACGCTCAGCATCACCATGCGTTCGTGGTAGCGCATGGTCTCGGCGCCGAGAATCTTTTCCTTGGCCTGGTACTGCTGTTTGAGCCTTTCAAAGATCGCTTCGCCCAGCTCGTGCCGGCTCAGCTCTAACGGCTTGATGCCCGCCGGTTCCAGGTTCAGGCCAAACTGGCCGTTCAGCTTTTCATCGAGGCCCTTCACATCCCATTGATCGGGGTGGATGTTCTCCGCGGCGAATTCATCGAGAGCGCTGGAGAGGATGCCGCCGACATAATCCTCGAGGATGAGCTCGCGCTGGTCGAGGCCTTCGAGNNGCCTCGACGGCTTTCTGCGCGCCTTCGATCCGGTTGGAAATCATTTTTGACTCGATGGGCACGCCTTCTTCCATGCCCAGCCGCTCCAGGAGGGTGCTGATCCACTGCTTGGCGAAGATGCGCATCAGGTCGTCTTCGAGCGAGAGATAAAAACGCGACTCGCCGGGATCGCCCTGGCGGCCGGCGCGCCCGCGCAACTGGTTGTCGATGCGGCGCGACTCGTGGCGTTCGGTGCCGAGGATGAAGAGTCCGCCGACGTCGATGACCTGCTCGTGATCCTCTGCCGCGGCGCCGGCGTGCCCCTTGAAGGTCTCAGCCCACTCCGGCTCGGAGACTTCAAACTCCTGGCCCTGGTAGTAGAAGCGCAGGAATCCCGCCGGCGCCATGGGATTGATCGCACCTTCGTTGGCGCTGATGGCGCGCGCCTTGCTCTTCTTCACCATTTCCTGGCGGGCCATGAATTCGGGATTGCCGCCCAGAAGAATATCGGTGCCGCGGCCGGCCATGTTGGTGGAGATGGTTACCATGCCCAGCCGTCCAGCCTGTGCCACAATCTCCGCCTCGCGCTCGTGGAACTTGGCGTTGAGCACCACGTGACGCACTCCCTTGCGCTGCAGGATGGCGGAGAGGCGCTCGGATTTTTCAATGGAAGTGGTGCCAACCAGCACCGGCTGTTTCTTCTCGTGGAGCAGGGCGATGTCGTCGGCGACCGCTTTGTATTTTTCCTTTTCCGTGCGGTAAACCACGTCGGGGTTTTCAAGCCGCCGCATGGGTTTGTTGGTGGGGATGACGACGATTTCAAGCTTGTAGATCTTTTCGAACTCGGCCGCTTCGGTTTCGGCGGTGCCGGTCATGCCACTCAGCTTTTTGTAGAGGCGGAAGTAGTTTTGGAAGGTAATGGTGGCAAGCGTTTGATCCTCCTTGCGGATGGTCACGCCCTCCTTGGCCTCGATGGACTGGTGGAGGCCGTCAGACCAGCGCCGGCCCGGCATCAGGCGTCCGGTGAAGGTATCGACGATGATGACCTCGCCGTCCTTGACCACGTAATCGACATCACGCTTGTAGAGCGCGTGGGCCTTGATGGCCGTCTCGACGTAATGCTTCAGATCCCAGTTTTCGGCGTCGGCGATGTTGTCGATGCCGAGCAATTTTTCGATGGTGATCCAGCCTTCGTCCGTCACGCCGATTGTGCGCTGTTTTTCGTCGACAATGTAGTCGCCGGTGAGGAACTTTTGCCCCTCTGCGAGTTGCAACCCGAGCTCTTCCTGACGTTTGTGGTCGGTTGCTTCAATCTCTTCGCCCAGTGCCAGTTGCGGCATGATTTTGCGTGCGCGGGCATACTTGTCGGTGGTCTGGTCGGTGGGGCCGGAGATGATCAGCGGGGTGCGCGCTTCGTCAATGAGGATGGAGTCGACTTCGTCCACGATGGCGTAGTAGTGGCCACGCTGGACGCAGTCCTTTAACTCAAATTTCATGTTGTCGCGCAGGTAGTCGAAGCCGAATTCGTTATTGGTGCCGTAGGTGATGTCGGCGGCGTAGGCGGCGCGGCGTTCGCCATCATCCAGGTCGTGAACGATGACGCCCACAGTGAGCCCGAGAAACTCGTAGATCTTGCCCATCCACTCGGCGTCGCGCTTGGCCAGGTAGTCGTTTACTGTAACCACGTGGACACCGTGGCCGACGAGCGCATTCAAATAGCAGGAAAGCGTGGCAACCAGTGTCTTTCCTTCGCCGGTTCGCATTTCGGCGATCTTGCCCTGGTGGAGCACCATGCCGCCGATCAACTGCACGTCGAAGTGACGCATCTGCACCGCGCGCCAACCGGCTTCGCGAACGACAGCAAAGGCCTCCGGCAGGATCTCGTCGAGAGCTTCGCGCTCCGCGGTTTTCAGCGCTTCTTCCTCCGTAATGCCTTCGAGGCGGGCGGCAATTCTCGCGCGGAATTCTACCGTTTTGGCACGCAACTGCTCGTCGGAAAGCTGCTTGATCTCCGGCTCCATGTCGCTGATGGTCGCGACCACGGGCCAGAGCCTCTTGATAATGCGTTCGTTCGAAGTGCCAAATATCTTTGTTAGTACCTTATCGATCAAGACACAAATCTCCGTATACAAGTGTAAATGGCGAAGGTTAATTCACGGGCTCTGCGAACTCCTCCACTACCGCTTTGAGCCGGTTTACGCTATGCGCGCCGCCCAAGAGAATCTTACGGTTCGGTCGTCTCGTGAAGGGTCTTGGGGAATGGCCAGAGACTGAAGGGCTTTCTCTTTCCATCGCTTTCGGGAAGACCGCAGGCCTTGCGGGCCATCCTGCGGATGACGATCCACAGTGGCGAGCTTTTCTGCGCGCGCTGCGAGCCGATGTCCTCAATCTGGCGGGCAATGGCAGGGTCGTTGGGAATCTTCCACTGGGCCGGCCGGGTCAGCGCCTTGGTAAGCTCCTTTTCATCGAACCCCAGGCCTTGCTTGCCAAAGCGATTGAGAACGATCTGCAGCCTGCGGCCACGGCTTGAAAAGAACTGGGAGATCAGGCGGTTGGAGTTGCGTAGTTCGGAGACGCCGAACTGGGTGACCAGGTAGATGGTGGCGGAGGCGTCAAACAGGGTCGAATCCTTCAAATCGAGCCTGGAGCCGGCATCGACCACCACGTAGTCGAAGCTCTGCCGCGCAACGGCCATCAGCTTGTCGATCGCTTCAATCGAGGGCATGGTCTGGGGAAATTCGCTGGGGGCTGCAAGAACCGACAAGCCGGAGCTGTGGGATGCAAGCAGGGAGGTGAGAAAATTTCCGTCGAGCCGCGTGGTGTTGCGAAAAGCGTTGTCCGTCGAGTATTCAGCGATGATGCCGAGGTTGAGCGCGGCATCTCCGAGTGGAAGGCCCATGTCGATGAGCAGGACTTTCTTCCCGGATTCCCGGGCCAACGCAACACCAAACCGCGAGGCGAGGGTGGTAACGCCACATCCGCCCTTGGTGCCGAGAAACACGGCCAGGCGGCCGGCGCGCTTTTTGACCGGACGCTCGCCCGGAACGTTGACGGAGAAGCGGGCCAGGGCGTCGGCCACTTCGGTGGCGGCCAGTGGCAGGGCGAAGAATTCGCGGGCACCCGCGCGCATCGCCCGAACCACCAGCGTCCGATCGGCCGTGGCCGAATAGACCATGACGGTCGCCGCGCTCTCGCTGCACAAGCTCTCCACCACGTTGAGGGCGTATTCCGGGTCGCTGTCGAGGTCGACGAGGACGATGTTGTGATGCTGCTGGAGCATCTGGGGCAGGTCGTCGAGGTCAGGAGGGTAGGATGTGAACTCCCGAACCAGCACCCCCGGGAATCCAGACAGGGCTGCGGCTACCTCTTTACGGCGATATTCATCCGGGCCAATCAGCGCGATGGACAAGATGCCGGCGCCAGTGGCGCCAGAAACCTGGGTAGACCCCGACATAGCGCTTTGCAACTCCCCGTTGCCTGCCACAGTCTCTAGTCTAACCTGAGTCCGCATTCTCGTCAGCGCCCGGCCAGAAAGGAATGGTACTTAGGGCACGTATGCATCCCGCAGTGGGCCTGGCCTATCGGGATGCGGAAGATTGGGCGACGGCCGCGAAGGTGAGGTCGTTTGCGGCCGAGGCGTGCTGCTCGCGCCAGGCTTCAAAGAGGCGGCCGTAGCTCAGGGTGATGTAGTCGGTGGGTTGGACGGCCAGACGGGCGGCGGCGCGGTCAATCCAATCGGCGGGGCCTTCAAGCTCGGCGTAGTTGCCGATGGGAGTCTCGTCGACGACACAGTGGCCCTCGCCCGCGGACCACTCAGTGCGCCATTTCTCATAGCGAAACGCCGGGACCAGGCCAAGCGACTGAAAGACCTGGGAGAGCGCGTCACCGTCGGAGACCTCGGTCTCCGTCTCGATCCGGTGCTTGTGGGTGTCTTCGCCGGGGCCGATGTCGGGGAGGCGCTTGTGGGTCAGCAGGCAGCGCCCGGCGTAGTTGCGGATGCGCAGAATCTCAGTGCGGGCGCGCATTCGGCGGTCGGGAAAGTCGTACAAAACATTGGACTCGAAGCTGCGTGGGGTTTCGAGCACGAAGCCGGCAGCTTGGAGGCGGTCGGTCAGGCTGGAGAGATCGTCGACGCGGAATTTGATTTCGGTCTCGACGGGCATCGTAAATCAGCTTTCAGCTTTTAGCCTTTAGCTACACCGGTGTTAGGTTGTTGCCAGAACATTCGGCGACGCCAGGAAACGAGCAGCGTTGTCCGTGAGTATACGGCAGCGGGTGGCCTTGGGTTCCGGTTTACGGAGTCGGAGCGCTCAGATGCGGATAGAGGTGCGGATTTGAGTCAGAAGGGCAGTTACTTCCGGATAGCAGACAATCCGACAACAACTCTCCTCTTGCTTGTTCTCACTCGTCAGACCACCTGATACAGTTTTCAGGGTTCGCGTCTATCCCCATCTGTGCGACCTCGATTAAGGTGGGTGGCACCCAACTGACTAAGGCACTGTTTGAAAATCCGACCCAAACGTCCCAAGGCGGTACGTTATCGGCATCGTAGAAGCCTCCTGAACTGACCTGCGCAGCGCCATCCGCAAGGTTTTCTTGTGGAATGTACAACAGGATACGTCCGCCTTTCGCGTAGGCAGAAACCTTTTCGGTCCACTCCTGTTTCAAAACCTGCGAACGCTTGACGATAAGCTCACCTACCGCATTGGACCAGTCAGAATCTGACGGGTATCGGTCGGTGGGGAGGCGCGGCCTAAGCTGCGAGCTTCGCAATTCGTTAACAGTCGGCCCGGACAATTCGAGGACTTCAGCGAAGATCCGTTGAGCAGATTTCCATTGCTCCGTGTCACGAGTGTTCCGCGCTCCCAATCCGCTTTTCGCCACCTTGATAGCCTCTTGCCAGAGCTGATCGCCCTCTTCGAGCAGAGTGCGACGATGCGCAACCGCTGGCGAGTCTCTCTCCTGAGATATCAACGGCAGTCCTGCACACCAGCGGATCGCATCTTGAAGCGGTCGCTTGAATTGGTTCAATTCCACGTCGAACATAGAGGCATTGTAGCTTTCAAGGTCGTTGCGCCCGAATTACCGGCAAATCGGAGAGCAATCGTCAATTCTGGCCACCGCCCAACATCGCGAGATAAGTTCCCGCTGGTTTCACAGGCGACAATAAGAGTGTGAAGACGCTGCGATTACGAGTGGATCCGTCGCGCCTGGATACTGTCGAGGCTCAGGAAACTCTGGGAAGGGCGGCGGAGATTCTGCGCGCGGGGGGGCTTGTGGCCCTGCCTACCGAAACGGTCTACGGGCTCGGAGCGCATGCGCTTGATCCCGCGGCGGTCGAGCGCATCTTCGCGGCGAAACAGCGGCCGGCGTGGGATCCGGTGATTGTGCATGTCGCCAATCTCGACACGTTGACGGGTCTCGTCGGGGAAGTTCCGGTGCACGCCCGCCGATTGATGCACGCGTTCTGGCCGGGGCCACTCACGCTGCTGCTCAAACGGACTGCGGCGGTGCCGGATGCGGTGACGGCTGGACGAGCGCTCGTCGGCGTGCGGATGCCGGCGCATCCGGTTGCTCTCGAACTGATCCGGCTGGCCGGTGTTCCAGTGGCAGCGCCCAGCGCGAATTTGTTTGGACATACTAGTCCGACCACGGCGGACCATGTGCTTGAGGACCTGGATGGGCGGATCGATGCGGTTGTCGATGCGGGACCGACGGGGCTTGGTGTCGAGTCGACTGTAATCGACGTTTGCCAGAGCCCGATGCTGATTTACCGGCCGGGGGCGGTGACGGCGGAGCGGATTCGTGCGGTCGCCGGGCCCGTGGAGACGTTCCGGAGCGAGGTATTGGAAACGACGCCGCGTGAAGCGATGCCTTCGCCAGGTGTGGGCCTGAAGCATTATGCGCCTCGGGCGCGGCTGGTGCTGCTGGATGTTCCCTTTCGTGAGATTGAAGCGCGGCTGGCGGAGTTGGCCGGTCGCTCGCCCGCTGAGCGGGTGGGGGTGATGCTGCCGGCCGAGGTTCGAGCGCCGGCGGGCGCTCAGGTCTTTGCGTGGGGTCGATGGGATGCGCCGGAGGAGATGGCGCGCGAGCTGTATGCGGGGTTGCGTGCGCTCGATGGGCAGGGCTGTACGGTGATTCTCTGTCCTCTGCCGCCGGAAGAGGGAATCGGAGCGGCGATTCGAGACCGGCTGGGAAAGGCAGGGA
>PLPU01000312.1:0-7186 GCA_003159975.1 Acidobacteriaceae bacterium | reverse complement strand
TCGGCCACCACCTGCGCCATCATCGAGATCAGGCCGCCGGCAAGATAGAAGAAAAGAAACCGCGCCGAGCCCATCGCGTCTTCTATCTCTGGCCCGAACGCCCAGAGATAAATCATGTTGCCGATGATGTGCATCCAGCCGGCATGCATGAACAATGCAGTCAGCAGCGTGATGGAGCGGTGCCCGTGCGTGATGCGGACCGGAATCGCCGACCAGTGACGAATGAACGGAGTGCCGCCCTGCAATTCAAGGAAAAACACAAAGACGTTGGCCGCAATCAGGAGCACGGTGATGACGGTCGACCGCCGGGGTCCGCGCGACGCGTCGCCCAGGGGAATGAAGCCAGCCATTACACCCCGCCCTTGCCCATGAGGATTCCGATTCCGTACGTCACTGCGCCTTCCACCGCGCCCACCGCGGTCATCTCGAAGCCCGACGACCACCACGACCGCACCGTAATCAGCGATTTGGCCGCGCCCACGGCAAAGTGTGCCGCCAGTGAAATCACCGCCGCCGCAATCACCGCCTCAATCCCGCTCATGAAAAAGAACGGAATAATCGGAATGGAAGCGCCGATGGCGGTCGAAAGCGCGCCCGAACTGGCCGAAACCAGCGGATTGCTCAGCGCCTCTTCCGACGATCCAAGCCGCTCGCTGGCCAGCGCCTTCAGCAACTGTTCCGGGTCGCTGGCAATGTGGTTCACCATGTGATGCGCATCGGCCTCGGGCAGTCCCTTCACCTGGTAGTAGAGCGAGAGCAGTTCGCGCGCCTCGGGTCCGTTCATCTTGATGGCTTCCCGCTCGCGGGCCAACTCCGCCTGGTAGATCTCGCGTTCGCTCTTGGCCGCCAGGTACGCGCCCGATCCCATGCTCAGCGCCGACGCAATCATGCCCGACAGCCCGGCCAGCAGCACATATTTGCTGTCGCCAGCCGTCGCGCCCGACACGCCTGAGACGATCCCGAAGATCGCGCCCAGCCCGTCGTTGACCCCGTAAATTGCGTCGCCAATCCAGGCGCCTGGCTGCTTGCGTCCCTGCGCGCGCTTGGCCAGCAACTCATCAAGCACCGCCTGGGCATCGATCTTTGGCGCGCCTGGGGCCGGAGCGTAGTGGCCGCGCAACAGCGAGCCCAGCTCGCGATAGTGGTCCTTCTCGTCCTCGATCACATGTTCGAGGATGGCGATGGAGTCCGCGTCACCCAGGCCCTTCAGTTGCTCGCCGTAGCTCGCGATGGCGCGGCTCTCCTCAATCTCAAGCCGGCGCAGGGCCATGCGGATGCCGCCCGCGCGGTTGGCCAGCGAATCCGCTTCGCCGTGGGGATGGCCCGTCCAGACAGGCGCGGGTTCACCCAACTCCTCGATGCGGCCGGACCACAGGGCGGCGTGCTCCCACTCCGCGCCGGCAAGGTGGCGCAGCACCTGGGCGCGCACCGGATCGCTGTCGCGTTCGGCCAGCGCCAGATAGGTCAGGTGGCCCTCCATTTCGGCCTCCCAGTTGCCCCGGAGTGCTGTCAAAACCTTCTTTAGCCTGGCTGGGCTCAACGCTTCCTTGGCCACGTGTTTCTCCTGTCGTTCTTACGAGAATACGGCATTTTCCTGTTGACCGGCAGCTTCCGTCCGCGAAACGTCGCCCAGAATCAGGCCGAAGATTGCGGGTTGCAACTACGGATTTCCTCCCCTGTCGCCGCGGCCGTCCCTTCCCCAGCGCGGGGTCTTCCGTATAGTGTTGTGTGGTGCAAACAGGCGGGACTCCAGGCACGCGGTAACGGACGCGAAGATCAAACCATCCAACGTCCGGCAACATGCCTTGTGGCCGGGATGCAACAGTTGCCCTAACCGGGCAAGAAATCTCTTCAAGGAAGCGGGGAATAACCTCTTATGGCAGCACAATCCAAGCAATCGGCGCCCCTTACGTCGCCCGGATACTTCGTGCCGTTCATCATTGTCACAGCGCTGTTCTTCATCTTCGGGTTCATCACCAACCTGAACATGGGTCTGGTTCCGGATCTGAAGAAGATCTTTGAAATTCAAGGGCTCGCGACCTGGCAGGCTATGCTGGCGAATGGGGCGTTCTTCACTGCCTATTTCGTGTTCTCAGGCCCCACGGGCCGGCTGATTGAAGCGATCGGCTATAAGCGCACGATGGTGGTGAGCTTGTTTGTTCAAGTGCTGGGAGCGCTGCTTTTTGTTCCGGCAGCACAAAGGGTTTCGTTTCCGCTGTTTCTCCTGGCGATCTTCGTCGTAGGCGCCGGAGTGGCAGCGTTGCAGACCGCAGCCAATCCCTATGTTTCAATCCTCGGGCCGGAACACAGCGCCCCGATCCGACTGAACCTGGCACAGGCTCTCAACTCGCTGGGTGGCACATTTGCGCCGTGGGTGGCGGGTACATTCATTCTGACCACCACAGTTCTCAACCCGGCCGTTGTTGCCACACAAAGCCCCGCTCAGCAGCACGCCTACCAGTTGACGATCGCGGACACCGTCCGGGTGCCATATCTCGTGATTGCGTTCGCTCTCGTCATCCTGGGGATCGCTGTCGCATTCACCAGGTTGCCCCATGTTGAGGCCACGCAGCAGTTCCGTCCGGCAAAGGAAGGCGACCCGCTGTTGAGCCGGAGCATCTGGAGCTATCGCCATACCGTTCTGGGAGCATTAGGCATCTTCGTATACGTCGGCGTCGAAGTGGGCCTGGCGACAACGATGGTGCTTTACTTCAGCGATACACTTCATGGCGGACTGCATGCTCTGACGGCGCCCCAAGCGCAAAAGCTGGTGGTGTTTTACTGGCTTGGAGCGCTTGTCGGCCGCCTGCTCGGGTCGTGGATGCTGACCAAGATCGGTGCGGGAAAACTGCTCGGGATCTTCGGAATGATTGCCGCGGCCCTCGTGGTTCTTTCCATCTTGTCTAGTGGCGATGTGGCCATCGGCTGCCTGGTTCTTGCAGGCTTCTTCAACTCCATCATGTTCCCCAACATCTTCACTCTCGGTATTGCCGGGCTCGGACCCATGACCAGCAAAGGTTCGGGGCTCATCATGACCGCGGTGTGGGGCGGGGCATTGATTCCGGTCTTCATTGGCTGGCTGGTGGACAATACCAATTATCAATGGGCGCTCGTTGTCCCGGTGCTCTGCTACCTCTACATCGCCTTCTACGGCTTCGTCGGCCACAAGCCCACACGCACTGTAACGGCGTAGCCCAAATCGCTGCTCTTTCCACAGGCCCTTCGGCGCAATCCGAAGGGCCTTCGTTTGCCGAAAAAGTCATGCCTGCCGTAGATGTGCGAAAGGGCACGACTTCAGTCGTGCCGTAAGCAGCCTAAAATGAGAAAGGGGGCTTCAGCCCCTGCCCCATTTCACGCGAGCTTGGTTCTACAGCGGGACTTCGTGTCTCCCCATATACGTTTTCCCGCCATGCCCGTAACTCCTCTGCAAACAAAGAGATTCTTTTGGCTCGATTCACCCATCCACCATGAATTTGGGGGTAAGATGGGCGCGGACCTCTTCTGTTGACTGCGCATATCCGGAAAACCGGCTCGGCTCGCTGGATGGCCCTCAGCGCCATCGTCGCCATCGCCACGGCTCTCGCCCTGCGCATCGCCATCCCCGTCCGAAGCTGGGTCCACCACGGACGGTCCGACGCATATCGAATTGAGAAACTCCCAGCGCCCACGAGTTCCAACTCCGCCTCCAGCGCAGCTAACCGCGCCTTCCTCCCGCCCTGGTCAGATCGCTTCGCCGACGGAACCCCCGATTTCCTGCGCCTCACCGACCCCGCCGACCAGGCCGCCTTCCGCCAGTGGTTCACCCTCATTGCCGACTACCAAGCCGTCCGTCCCAAGTCCGAAGTCCCTGCCGAGATCACCGACTGCGCCAGCCTGCTCCGCTACGCCTACCGCGAAGCCCTCAAGCGCCACGATGACACCTGGTTCCTCTCGACCGGCATCGAGATCGTTGCCCTCCCCGGCGAAATTCGCGCCTGGCGCTACCCCGAAACGCCTCTCGGCGCCTCCCTCTTCCGCGTCCGCCCCGGCAGCTTTGAGCCCGATGACGCCACCAACGGCGCCTTCGCCCAGTTTGCCGACGCCAAAACGCTGGTCGAGCGCAACGCATACTTCGTCACCCGCGACGTCCGTCAGGCCCAGCCCGGCGACCTGCTCTTCTACCGCCAGTTCGGCCAGTCCTCCCCATGGCACTCCATGATCGTGACCCGCATTAACGGCCAGCCCGCCGTGGTCTACGACACCGGAGAAGATCACGGTAAGGCAGGCGAGCTGCGCCGCGTTCTGCTCCCTGAGCTGCTCGACCATCCCCAGCCGCAGTGGCGTCCGCTTCCCGGCAACCCCAACTTTCTCGGCATCTACCGCTGGAATATTCTGCGAGGGACCTTATGAGGCTCCGTAAACCGCTGCTCTTCGTTCTGTTTCTCCTTTTTGCCGGCGCCCCACTGGCAGCCGCCACAAAAGACCCGCCCCGCTCCTTTTCCCTCTCCACCTCGCGCACGTTTGCCCCCGGCGAGAGCATCAAGATTCAGCTCTACGCCAAAAACGTCCCCGCCCTCGAGTTTCGCGTCTACAAGGTCAAGGACGCTGAAAAGTTCTTCTCCGGTCTCAAAGACATCCACAGCTTCGGCGCGCAAAGCTCGTCGCCCGGCGAGCAAATCGACGAGCGCACCTGGATCGAGCGCCTGCACGACCTCAAAGCCGACTTATGGTGGCGCGTGCGCCACTTCTTCCGTTCGCAGTTTACTGACGAAGCCCGCGACAGCTTCCGCGAGAGCCAGGGCAAGCTAGGCAAGCGCAGCAAAGTCGTCGGCGCAACGGAGTTCGCGCAGGTTCCGTTGCTCAACGAGAGCCAGCTTGTCGCGCGCTGGAAGCTCGTCACCCCGCCCGCCATCGTCAGCGAGACGCAGCAGTTGCCCATCGACGGCCTTAGCTCGGGCGTCTACCTCATTGAGGCCACTGACAACACCTACAAGGCCTACACCGTCGCCATCGTCACCAGCATTGCCGTTGTGGAAAGGGTAAGTAACGGCCAGGCGAGTCTGTATGTGGCTGATCGCAAAACCGGCGCGCCCATCGAGAAGGCGAATGTCTCCCTCTGGGCAAACAGCAAACAGCAGTCGCGGGGGCAAACCGGCAGCGACGGCCTGGCTTCGCTGGCCATGACCGAATCCGTCGCTGGGCCCGATCCGACAACCGGCGGACCGCAGCCGGAAAATGTCTGGATTCTCGCTCGACACGGCAGCGACGCGGCGTTGGTGACGCCCTGGGACTACACCTTCGCCGCCGCCCCGGCAATGGACCTGACGGCATTCATCTACACCGACCGCCCCGTCTACCGTCCCGGCCACACAGTCCACATCAAGGGGATCCTCCGCAAGGAGATCCATGACGCCCTCGATCTCCCCGACGTGAAGACCGTCAAGCTGACGGTCACGAGCGCCGACAACAAGGTAGTGCTGCAACAGGATGCACCCGTCTCCGCACATGGAACCGTGACTGCCGACCTCAGCCTGGCGTCCGACGCGAGTCTGGGTTACTACTTTATCCGTCTCGGGGTCTCTGCCGGCATGGGCAGCTTCTACGTCGAGGAGTACAAGAAGCCCGAGTACCAGGTCACCGTGAAGCCCGCCGCCCAACGCACGCTTCAGGGCAATCAGATTCAAGCCACTATTGAAGCCCGCTACTTCTTTGGTGAGCCCGTAGCCAACGCCAAGGTCAAATACGTCGTCCACACCTCCACGCACTACTGGTGGGATGAGGACGAGGCCGACGACAGCGAAGCCGGCGGTGAAGGCGCCGACGCGAGCGCGAGCGACGAGTCTGACTCGACCTACGGCGCCACCGAGCAGCAGGAGCACGAAGGCATTCTCGACGCCAACGGCCGCCTCACCATCACGCTCCCCACGGCCATCGATCCAAAACATCAGGACCAGGATTACCGCATCGAAGCGCGCGTCACCGATGCGGCCAATCGCGAAGTCGCCGGTCACTCCACCGTGCTGGCCACCTACGGCTCCTTCCGAGTCAGCGTCGAGCCAACCAGTTATGTGTACAAGAGCGGCGACCCGGTGCGCGTGAAAGTCACAGCCCAGGACTACGACAACAAGCCCATACCCACCGCCGTCCACATCGGCGTCAACCTCATCAAGTGGGATTCCGTAACCCACCAGCGCAGCGAAACCTCCGTCGCCAGCCGCGATGCGCAGACCGGCGCGGACGGCACAGCGCTCGTCGACCTGCCGATCAATACCAACGCCAGCGGCGATTTCGAAGTCACCGCCAGCGCGCAGACTCCCGAGAATCGAACCGTTGAGGGCAAGACCTGGGTCTGGATCTGGAACAACGCCGGCGAGTGGTACAACCAGAACACGCAGGCGCAGATCGTCGCCGACAAGAAGACCTACCAGGTGGGCGACACCGCGCATCTGCTGCTGGTCACCGGCCTCAATGAGTCGTGGGCCGTGGTCACGGCGGAAGGCAACAGCGTGCAGTCGCGGCAAGTGATTCACGCTACCAGCCAGAGCTTCGCCTTCGACATCCCCATCACCAAACTCGCGCAGCCGAATCTGGTCGTCAGCGCCGTCATCGTCCACGACAACCAACTGATCACCGCGCAAAAGAGCCTCAAAGTCCCGCTGGTGGAGCGCACGCTGACCATCACGGCCACGCCCAGCAAGCCCAAATACCTTCCCGGCGAAAAGGGCAGCTTCGATGTCTTCGCCGTCGACTCAAACAACAAACCTGTTGAAGCTGACCTCAGCTTCGGCACAGTTGACGAGGCGCTTTACTCGGTCCGTCCCGACGACACGGGTAACATCGTCAACGCCTTTTATCCCCGCCGCTTCGTCGAGCTGAGTCCGCAAACCTCCTTCGACTTCTTCTTCTCCGGCGAGGCGGGCACCAGGAGTCCGCTCCTCGCGCTGTTGGCCAACGGCGTCTACCATCCGCGACTGGCGCAGGTAAAGCCGGGCTCCGACCTCGTTGTTCCCAAGGTGCGCAAGGCCTTTCCGGACACGGCCTATTGGAATCCCAATGTGCACACAGGTTCCGACGGCCACGCGCGCGTCGAGTTCAACTTCCCTGACGGGCTCACCACCTGGCGCACCACCATCCGCGCCATGACCGACGACGGCAAGGCTGGCGGCGCAGTTACGCGCGTTCTTGTCCGCAAAAACCTCATCGTCCG
>PLPU01000024.1:0-3456 GCA_003159975.1 Acidobacteriaceae bacterium | reverse complement strand
GCTTCACCCAAAGCGGTTGCATCGGCGGCAGTCTCCGCCCCGGCGACTGCACATGCTGCGGCCATGCCGGCCGCTGAAAACGAAGAGGTGGCCAAGGCGGCCAAGCCGGCGAAGCCGGGTGGCGAAGGCATCAAGGTTCACGGGCACTGGAAGATCGACGTCCGCGAGAAGGACGGGACCTTCGTCAAGTCGACGGAATTCGATAACTCGCTGGTCTCACCAAATTCGGCGGACGTGGTTCTCTCGCAGATGCTGGCGGGGCTCTTCACGCCGGCCGGATTCCAGATCATGGTCCAGACGTCCAACACAATTGGGACGTTGTGCGGGTACAACCAGTTCTGCACCATGGCCGCGTCAACTTCAACCCTAGCTGGGCAGGCGGATACATGCTTCGACGTCGCATGCATCCCCGGAATGACACAGACCTATGTCCCGTACAACTCTACGACTAATGCTGCCGCCTATTTCCAGCTTCAGGGCACCTTTGCGGCTTCGGGCTCGGGACCCATCACCTCCGTCGCAACCGTACTCGTGGGCTGTGCCAGCACCACAACCCTGACGGTTTCGAATGCGCAATGCCAGGTGCCTACTGGCTATGCGGTTGGGGCAAATCCCGGCACAGTTACAGGTACTACCTTGGAAGCCCCGACCTTTACATCGACGACTCTGCCATCGGCGTTGACCGTGACCCCCGGCCAGCTCGTCACCGTAACCGTCACCATCAGCTTCTCCTAGCTTTTATCCAGCAAACGCAGGAAATGAAATCAGGAGAGAGATGATGACTACAAAACTGAACAATACGAGGCGTGCGCGCCTGGCTCAGGCCCTCCGCCTCGCAGCCGCCCTGGTAGCTCTGGCTTTTCTGGCCGGCGCCGGCGCTGCCCTTGCGCTGGGCCAGGCCACTACCACCGCGCACTTTATCCCTTCCAAAACATCGAGCGCTTTGAAGCCCGATGCGGCCACCCCGGCTGGGCCGAAGCCACTCGTAACCGCGCGCCCGATGTTGGAGACCGCAACAGCGGGCAGCGGGTATTTTCTTGGCGCCTCGACAGTCAATGGCCAGACGGTGCAAGAGGAGGTGGTGGACTTCATCACCAACTCGGCCTCTGCCTCGTATGTGCCCACGGTCGGCTTGCAGCAAAGCGTCAGTTACAGTGTGGGGTCGGTGAACTGCACGCAGACCATCGTACCCACGAACAACAATCCGCTTGTGCCCGTTCCGTATGTTCAAACCTGCTCGGTTACGGTCACCTTTGCTCCGCTTTATCCGGGCGGTCACCGGGACGCGCTCTATATCTTCGACGCGGACGGAGTATCGGTGCTGGCCGGGGTGTTTCTGTATGGCATTGGGCTGGCGCCGCAATTGATGATCCAGCCTGGCATGACCACCGGCCTGAACCTGACGGATAATCCCTACATTTACGCCATCGCGACCGACGACGCCGGCACGGCAGTTTTCTACTCCAACAATAATTTCTACACGGTGAACAAGAATAGCGTTGCAGCAACGCTGCTGGCCAGTTCAGTCCCACGCGCAAACAGCCTCTCCATCGACGGCGCCGGGACCCTCTTTGAGCCCGGCGATAACTTGCTCTACAGTGGCTTTGACTACCCTGAAAGTGTCATCTCTTTGTGTTTTGGACTTCCTTACATCGAAAATCAAAACCCTGTGATTCAGGCGGCTAACGTTTGTTTTGATCACCCTGTAGCTGTGGCGACCGGAAACCTCGGCACCTACTACGATGCGGACTCTGGTGGTGAATCCATGTACTACGATGGTCAAACTTATTCATGGACTCACGGACTTCTCGTTCAGGGCTACAATCCGGGTGGTAATGTGACGCCTCCTGCCGAGGTGGGCAATAATCCGTGGGGAATTGAGTCCCTCGCGTATCCCATCGGCACAAACTTCGGCCCAACCCAGGTCGCGGTGGACGCGTATGAGAACGTGTTCTTCGATGACGTCAACAACGGTCTCGCCGTGTGGTGTGGTTGGGGCGTGAACGACCAGGAAATTAGCCTCGGTGATGGAAACCCCAACGGCGTTAGCAGCGCCCTCTCGGGCAGCAGCAATGGCTGCGGCGGCTGGGGCACTTCCATGCACATGCTGAATCAGGCCACCACGAGCAACCCCATGGCGGTGGATGCCGCAGACACGTTGTACGTCAGCCAAAGCAACCTGAACATGTACTCCGCCACCAACAACTATGCCACCCCGATCACGGACATCGGCATCGTCGGGTATCCCGGCTCTGTCTCTTTGGCTCCGGACGGGACCATCTATGTGGTGGGTGGTGATTCCACAATGGACATCATCGACCGCTCCCAAGGCTCCATCAACTGGGGCTCAAACGATGGGCAAGTCAGCAGCCAGCAGACCCTTACGCTCTACAATGGCGGCAACGAGCCGCTGACCATCTCGTCGATTGTGCCCAGCGGGGGCGGAGGGTATACAGTCGAGCCCGCAACTTCGAACGGCTGCACGGACGGAATCACGGTCGCCGCGGGTACGGTCTGCCAGTTCCTGGTCACCTCCACGGTGCCCCACGCGGGTGCGCTGACGGGCGCTGTCACCATCACCAGCAATTCGCTGAACGCGCCGGGCACGGTGCAGTCAGTTGCGCTCACCGGTTACACCAGCGGCATCTGGGTCTCGGCCGGACCCAATCCGCTTGTGTTCGGTTTTGAGCCAACCGGGAGCAGCACGACCCTGCCCGTGACCTTGACGAATAGCAGCGCCGGCAGCGTGGCCGTGGGCTATGGAAGCACCGTTTCCATCACCAGTGCGCTGACCTCCAGCAATCCAGCGTTCACGGCATCGCTGGGCGCGTGCAACTCCCCATTGGCCTCCGGGGCCGCGGGTTGCCAGCTCCAGGTGACCTTCAATCCGACCGCGGCCCAGAGCTACTCCGGAACCATCAGTTGGACCGAGCAGATTGTCGGCACCGGAATCAGCCAGCAGCTCAGCGTCGCCGTAAGCGGCACCGGCGTTCCGCTTCCCCTCCTGGTGCCGATTAGTGAGACGATTAATGTCACCGACAGCCCGCTCGTCACGCCCTCGCTCCTTATACCCGTCAGCGAGACGGTGAATGTCACCGACAGCGGTGTTCCTGTGCCCTCGCTTCTTATCCCCATCAGCGAGACGATTCATGTTATCGATACGCCGGCGCCAAGCCTGAGCCAGGGGACTCCCACAATCACGTCCGTCAGCGCAATCCTCCCACAGCAGGCGCAGCCCATTACCATCTCGGGTTCGGGCTTTGGCACCCACACCCCCTACACAGGCGACTCAAACTACATCGAACTGATCGACACTTCTGCAGGCGGGTGGGATGCGGGTCACGCCGGGGCCGCAGTAACCCTGGCCGTCTCGTCGTGGACCAATACCCAGATCGTGCTCTCCGGCTTCTCCGGTTCCTACGGATCGCATGGCTGGTGCATCAGCCCCGGCGATCA
>PLPU01000087.1:0-3725 GCA_003159975.1 Acidobacteriaceae bacterium | reverse complement strand
TCGTGCGCGTGCGCCAGTAGCGGCAGATCGGGCGTATCGTTTCCGATGTAATCGAATTCCCCTGCTCCGAGGCGATCACGCAGACGATCCAGCTTTTTCTCTCCGGTCAGGTTCGTTGCGCCGTCGGATCCCAATACCCCGGTAAAGATGCCGAGATGAGCGGCGACGCGGTTGGCCAGGCGCACATCGGCGCCGGTAGCCAGGAAAATCGGCCGCCCCTGCGCGCGCTCCTGCTGAAGATACTTGAGCAGCGGGCGGTTGTAGGGGAGATGGGCCACATCCAGCGACACCGATTCCGTGACAAAGGCTTTGAACGCGGCTTTGCCGCGCAGCAGCCGGCCGGGCAATTTGAACACCAGCACAGGATGGGTTCGCATCATTGCCAGCAGCGAATCGATAAGCGTATCCGACTTGACGAGCGTGCCGTCCAGGTCGACGCAGAGCGGTACTTCAGCCGCGCTGGCAAGAGGCCGTTGTACGGTGGTCTGGCTCAACTGTTCTCCTCGTCGATAATCGCTTCATTGGCCGGATTGAATCCGCCGCGAATCCCCTGATTCCGATTTCCAATGCTGGGCAAGTAAAGTATACAGTCGATGCAAAATCAGCCGAGATTCGCCCGCGTCCCAACGCCGACGTTTCCGCTGCAAATTCTGTTTGGCGGATCTACTGGAATCTCCTCTTTCTACTCGGAATCCCAGCGATCAAACCGTTCTTGAGGCAGGGCACAAGGAGGAAAGAAGCTTTGTGCCGCACGGTCAGCGATTGCAGATATCTACATTGACTATTATAAGGCTTGAAGTTTTCAGAGCGATGAATCAAAAGGAAATCAGGGCCGAAAACACAGCTATCCAAGCTCTACGCGGCGCCTGAAGGGCCGGCAGGCGTCGCACGTCTGCAAACCAGAAGGTACATCACCCAGTTTCCAATTCCCATGAGAGCGTCCGTCATGAGACTCGCCCATGCCGCGCCTAGCCACGAATAGCGCGGAATGAGGTAGAGGTTGATTGCAAAATTAAAGGCCGCGGCGATGACCTGAACAATGGTCCGCATGGTCTGATTTCCCGATGTCGTCAGACCCGCCCCGGCGCTGAGCGCGAAAGCTCGAAAGACCGGAAGAAGGCAAAGCCATCGAATCGCGGAGATACTGCCAGTAAAGCTCTTCCCTGCGAGGAGCGGCATTACCGGAGCGCAGAGATAACAAAGAACAGCGGCAGCGAGGCCAGTTACGATCCCTGAGCTGAGCAGCTTTCTTGCGGTCCTCGCGTTCTGGTCGACATGAACTTTCCCTTCCCGGAACATGCGCGGCAAAGCAGAGATGTAAGTCGACCAGATTGGCATTGTCGCAATATCGACGATGCGGTATGCGGTGGAATAGATACCGTTCGCGACATTCATGCCGTAATGACTCAGCATGGTTTTGTCGACATCGTTATAGATGGAGTTCGTCGAGGCTGCGAAGGAGAAGCCGAATCCTTCAACAGCGCGCTTTTTGAGGAGGGGAAAGGAAAAGCGAATTTCGCGAATCTGACGATGAACAAGAACTACACATGCGAACGCAGCGAGAGCAGAAACTGCCGCCGATGCCCAGGCCCATTGAGTCGCCGTTCCCCGATGGTAAACGAGCAGGAGCGCGCAGACAGCGACCAGGCGGCCTACGTTGGTCAAAGATGTAATGAAAGCAGTAACCTTCATCCGCTCAAAGGCCTGGAAGATTTGAGCTGTCATGGTCGTAATCTGGCGGAAGAAGCAATCGGAAACGGCAACGATCAAAACGATTGTTATACTCGTTGAACTCAAAACGTAATGAGCGGAAATGGCGAGCGCGACGACAAGAGCGGATCCAAATGCAGCAAGCGATAGCAGGATATTGCCGCAATACACCGCTGCTTGTTGGTGGTCGATAGCCACATATCTTAAGAACACCGATCCTGAGCCCGCGGCCGAGTATTGGCTGAAGAGCGAAACAAATGCTACCGCTCCCGCGAGCACTCCATACTCTTTGCTGCCGAGCAGCCGGGCCAACAGGATGAAATACAACGCCTGGACAAACAGGGAGACAATCTGCCCGGCTGAAATCCAGAGGGCATTTCGCGCGAGGGAACTGCGTCGAATGGCAAGTGGAATCGACTTCATCGCGCGAAGGCCAAGCATTTTTGGTTACCTTGATGCGGTGGAGTTCCCGAATATCGATTTGACCTTGACGAGAGCCGTCCAAATCCCCAGCTCAGTCCCGTCAGATCTCAGCGGCTCACACTTCGACCCTCGCAGGGGCCAAGCAGGCTCAGAATATCCCATTCCAGCCTTAACTGAGGTTACCAATTAAGGCAGACCCGCTTCTCAAGGGGCTGTCTCTGCCCGAATTCTCTTGCATGGGTTGGTATGTGCCCTGTAAAAGGGATGGAATGGGAACATGCCGATGCGGTGACGAGGATTGGAAGCGGATAAGCAGGAAGGGATTTCTGCAGAAGACGATCCTGAGCTGGCTAGGGTTTTATCCATGGATTTGCCGCCGATGCAGTTTTAGTAAACTGCGATGGCGGAAGTCTGAAGGGTCATTTAGATAGTCTCGGAAGCGCTTCTCAGATGCGGTTCGATTTAAAGCAGAATGCAGCGATGCTGGAATCGGAACTCTCGAAAATGAGAACCGCCCATCGGATCCGCGCTGCGAATCTTGAAGAATAAAGTTAGAGGAGACTTCTGAGTCAGGTGCAAGTTCGAACCCCAAGCCAACATTCGCTTAAGCCACGGGCTAATCTGCTTGGAGTCGGTGTGAGCGCCATTACAATGGCAGAGGCAATCAGCGAGACCGATGAACTTATACAGCAAGCTGGTAAGGGGTACATTTGCGTCACAGGTGTTCACGGGGTCATGGTGGCACAGGACGACGATGCATTCATGAGGATTCTCAACGACTCGTTCCTCACGGTTCCGGACGGCATGCCTACAGTCTGGGTGGGGCGTCACCAGGGATTCACGATGGAGCGCGTGTACGGACCAGATTTCATGCGCGACTTCTGCAGGCATTCGGTGGTACGAGGATATCGTCACTTCCTCTACGGCGGAGGTGAAGGGGTGGCTGAAGCTCTGAAGAGTTCTCTGGTTCGCATGATCCCGGGTCTGCAGATTGCAGGGACATACACTCCGCCGTTTCGGCCGCTCAATTCGTCTGAGCTGGATGACCTTCGGACGGTTGTGGAGCGGACACGTCCAGACGTGATGTGGATCGGGCTGAGCACACCTAAGCAGGAACGGTTCATGGCCGAATATCTGGATGAATTGAATGTCAAAGTGATGGTTGGTGTAGGTGCGGCGTTCGATGTTCACACGGGCCGGATCAAGGATGCACCTGCGTGGGTCAAGAAGATCGGAATGCAATGGCTTCATCGCGTTGCGCAAGATCGCAAGCGGCTCTGGAAGCGCTACCTGCGGAACAACCCGCGGTTCGTTTGGAAGATTTGCCTTCAACTGAGCAGTGAATGGTTCAAGTTCCGATGAACACTCTTTAACTCGATGATCCGATTGAGTTTGATTGCGCAGTGATAGGATGATGGAGAGAGCGCGGGTCCGCCTTCCGGGCGCAGAACGGATTCGACGCAAGAGCTGAAACGGGACAGGCGATGGCGAAGTTTCTGGTAACCGGGGGGGCGGGTTTCTTTGGCGGCATCCTCAAGAACGAACTTATGGACGGGGGCGCCGGAGTTGTCAGCGTAGACATGGTGCCGGAC
>PLPU01000105.1:0-2580 GCA_003159975.1 Acidobacteriaceae bacterium | reverse complement strand
GCAGGGGTGGCGATGCGGCTCTGATCGCCTTTTGCCGAGCCGGCGGGGCGGATGCCGGGGGTGACCAGAATGCCCTGAGAACCGGTGAGAGCGCGGAGGGCGGCGACTTCCTCAGGGGAGGTGACGAAGCCGCGGATGCCGGCGGCGAGGCTCATGCGGGTCAGCAATTCAACCTGCTGGGCGGGGGAGCGCGGGATCCCGATGGCGTTGGTCTGCGCCTGATCCATGCTGGTAAGGACGGTGACGGCGAGGAGTTCAGGGGGATGGGCGAGGCCGTCGAGCGCAGCGCGGGCCGCGGCCAGCATGGCGGGTCCGCCGGCGGCGTGGACGTTGACCATGTGCACGCCCAGCGCGGCGGCAGAACGAACCGCTCCGGCGACGGTGTTGGGTATGTCGTGGAACTTGAGGTCGAGAAAGACACGGTGGCCGCGCTTGAGCAGCGGTTCAATCACGGCGGGGCCGGCGGCGGTGAACAACTCCATGCCGACTTTGAACCAGGTGCAGGCGCCCTCAAGCCGCTCG
This sequence comes from Acidobacteriaceae bacterium, assembly GCA_003159975.1. Classification (GTDB taxonomy): domain Bacteria; phylum Acidobacteriota; class Terriglobia; order Terriglobales; family Acidobacteriaceae; genus Telmatobacter. Next base: position 2,058 of record PLPU01000105.1, on the reverse strand, counting down.
ACGAGCGCGGCGGCGGAGGCGGCGTCGGGGAAGTCGAGGGCCACGATGAGGCGCTGGCGCGCTTCTTCCAGGGGGTCGGCGACGGGGAGAGCGGCCGTCCGCGGGGGGGCGAATGTGGGGTTCAGCCTCTCTGGGATGGGCATCCTTCAATCCTAAGACATTCTCTGTTTTGGTGGTGGGAAAATCGTCAGGCCTGGGCAGCGATGGGCTCGGGGTTGGAGGATGAGCGGACTTTGACCTGATCCTGGGCCGGCAGGAAGCGGCATAGATACTCGATGGGGTCTTGGGCGGCGGCCATCTGGCGGAGGTGGTATTTCCAGACATCGGGCTTGATGGTGCGGCGGGTGAAGGGTCTGCGCGTTACCTGCACCACGTCGCCGCTGGAGGTGACCCTTGGATAGGTGATAGAGGGAATCATAAGGCTCATTTTGGCGCCGCTGCGCCAGAAGCAACGGGCGAATTCGTGGGAAAACAAAAGCGTGTAATGACGGCCTTCGCCCGCGAGCAGCGAGAGAGCGTGGTCGGCGCCGGGCCAGATGGGCTGTACATTGGACTGGAACCAGTGGCGGAACTCGAATCCGTTGAATTGAGCCTGATTGAGCAGCAGTCGCAGCATCTCTTTCCGATTCATTTCACTAATCCTTTTTGAACGCACCTGCAGGTTGAGCGGCAATCTGGAAACCCCTCGGGAATGAAAGCGGGGGACGAATGTTTTTCAAAATCTTCTAATGTTGAATAACGAGAAACGGACCGAGGTTCCCTTTTTTGGCGCTGCAGGGCGCTGTGAGCAGAGCGGGTGCAGGTGGGAGAATTGAAGTTGAGGGCTGAGGGTCTGGATGCGCGGATTTGTTTTGGGACTGGTGTTGTGGATCGTGTCCAGCGTGGGTTGGGCGTCGGAGGTACACACGAATCCGCTGAACCGCGATCCGCTGGTGCGCGAGGCCCTGGAGCACTTCTACAACCTGGACTATGGGGGAGCGGTGGAGCGGTTTGAGCGTTTTCACGCCGCGCATCCGGGCGATCCGCAGGGGACGGTGCTGCTGCTGGAGGCGGTGGTCTTCCAGGAACTCTACAGGCTGGACCTGCTGGACACGACATTCTATGCCAACGACGGGTTCCTGACCGGGAGACACGCCACCGTGGAGGACCAGAAGACGCGGGACCGGATCATGGCGCTGGCGGATGAGACCGTTCACGAAGCGGACTGGCGGCTGGGCAAGAATCCCAACGATGTAGACGCTTTGTATGCGCGGGGCTGGGCGCGGGCGCTGAAATGCACGTACGTAGCAATGGTGGAACGGGGCTTTGGCAGCGGGTTCCACCTGGCGACGCAGGCCAGGGACGACGATATGCGGGTGCTGCAACTGGACCCGGACTACGTGGACGCGAAGCTGGTAGTGGGAGTGTATGAGTACGTGGTGGGAGCGCTGCCGCTGCCGTTCAAGTTTCTGATCGGATTTGCGGGCATTACGGGTTCAAAGAGCAAGGGGTTGGCGATGCTGACCGACGACGGCAGACGCGGCGTGGTGACCAGCGTAGAGGCGCGGACGGCGATGGCGCTTTTTCTGCGGCGCGAGGCCCGGTACAAGGAAGCGATTCAGGTGGTGCAGGGGCTGAGGAAGGAGTATCCGCGGGACTACCTGTTTGCCCTGGAAGACGCCAATCTGCGCAAGGATGACGGGGAAGGGATGGTGGCCGTGGAGGCATATCGCGCGATCATCGCCGCGAACGCCAAGCCCGGTTATTACTACTCGGCGCGGATGGAGCTGACCTATTTTGGGTTGGGCGACGCGCTGCGCGGGCAAAGACACTATGGGGAGGCGGCGCAGAGTTACGAGCAGGCTGCGTGGACACCGGATGTGGGACCGGAGCTCAAGATACGGTCGCTGCTGGCGGCGGGGGAGTGCCGCGATTTGAATGGCGAGAGGCAACTGGCAGTCCGCGACTATCAGCAGGCCATCGATGCCGGGCCTCAGACTTCGCGAGCAGATACGGCAAGAAAGCGGCTGCGGTCGGCCTATCATGGGAATTAGAGCGGAAAAGAAAGAAGCAGGTCCT
>PLPU01000121.1:2816-3484 GCA_003159975.1 Acidobacteriaceae bacterium | reverse complement strand
GCGGGTGCGGGGCAACTACGGCAAGAGCCTACTGAGACGGAGCGGCGAGCTGGTGGAACGCAGCTTTGCTCACTGCTACGACACGGGAGGCATGCAACGTACCCACCTTCGCAAGCACGACAACATCCTCAAGCGGCAGCTGATCCATGTGGGCGCCTTCAATCTGAGCTTGATCTTCCGCCGCCTGCTGGGCGCCGGCACTCCGCAGGAGTGGTACAACCTGGGGAAGAGCCTGTTTTTGTTCCTGAGGGCGCTGTTTACGCGTCAGCAGGGTCGAATCCGGCTGTGCCGAGAGAATACCCCCGCTCCGCACCCGATCTTGCCTGCCAAATCGGCTTCTCCGGCCCGAATCCGAACATCGCCAAAGCCCTGTCCAATACAGTCAGCAGGCGCTCCAGCGTCCCAACATCGAATCCGCGCCGCACTTCGATCCGGCGTCCGCTTCGCAACTCAACCACTAGCAAATTATCGCCATCGGAATCACGGCTTGACGAAACCAATTCAACAGGAAGCAGAGTCCCTCATGCAAATGTCCATCATGAACGCGCCGACGATATTTATCCAGCATTCCCACAGCCAGGGCCCACTGCCGGCAAAACGCTTCCCGCATCAATCCACTCGCTTCGAACTCTGCCACCAGCGCCTCGACCTCACCCCGACTACGCCGC
>PLPU01000121.1:0-2732 GCA_003159975.1 Acidobacteriaceae bacterium | reverse complement strand
CAGCAGGATCGAAACCGTTGTAGTCCCGCGGTGCGTTCGAATCAATTCTTCCCTGCCAGGCTCATCTTGCGTTGGACAAGAGTTCAACTAGACAACCCAAGGCCAAAAAAGTTATATTGCCGAAAGGAGATCTAAACCCTTTGCCTGGAATAAGTCTACTCAAATACACTGGACTGGACGGTGAGCTGTGTGCACCTGTCAGGAACTGAAGTGATTCGGAGCCCAGGATTTGCGCAGGATTCGGCTTAGCGACTCGCGAAGCTGCATTCTTAAATTCATCTCTGAGTTCATCAGCATCTTATTTGAATCGAACGGCATTGCGGATTCAATCCTGTTTACTCGTCGCGAAGCCCCGCAGTGGGTATCTCCACAACTCATCGGTTTCACATGAACATTTATCCGACCGGAACGGGCAGTGGTGGACGGCGCAAGAAGGCAGTTCTGCTTTTTTCTGGATCACAAAAATGAGTTAAGAACGGCCCGTCAGAACGCGGAATAGGGAATGAGGATATCTTTTGGATTCGAGCGTTCTGTAGAAAACTGCTCCCTTTAGCCTTGGGTACGAATTGTCTTCTTTCGTGAAGCCTTTTCATGTGAGCACCTTGGACTAAGCCGGATTCTTGAGAACCGGTCGAGTGTCAAGTTGTAATATCATAGAAAAGTTCATCTTACCGTGTGCGAGCGTGTAAACAGTGGTCGATTCTCAGGACTTTCAAAGGTACAGGTTGTTCGATATCTGGTTGAACACCCTTACGCTCGGAGACATCCTCTCCCTGCTGCGCAAGAATATCACCCTACGCCGAAAGTTCATTCTGGCCAATCAAAACTTGCATGGACTGTACATTTGCATGCAGGACGAGAAGGCGCGGGAGTTCTTCGAGAGGGCGGACTACACGCACATTGATGGAACCGGACTGCTGTTGCTGGGAAAGTTGGCCGGCTTGCCATTCAAGACCGAACATCGAGCAGGGTACATGGATCTGTTCCCTGCGATGCTACCGGACATTATTCAGAATCAGTGGCGGGTTTTCTACCTGGGGTCGGAAGACAAGGTTTTGAATAGAGGGCTCGAACGCTTGCGTCGAGACTACCCAAGCATTCTAATCGCAGGTCATCACGGGTATTTTGCAAAAGGAGACAGCGGAGCGGAGAATGACCGCATTGTAGACCTGATCAATGAATTTAACCCTGATATTCTGTTCGTTGGCATGGGAATGCCGATTCAGGAATGGTGGATACTCGATAATTTCGAGCGACTGAATGTTCGCGCCATATTTCATTGTGGCGGCATGATGGACTACATTGCGGGCCAAATACCCACGCCGCCGCGCTGGCTCGGTCCTATCGGTCTCGAGTGGGCTTTCAGGCTGTTTACTGAACCGGTAAGGCTTGGGAAGAGGTACCTGATCGAGCCTTTTCAATTGATTGCCTTGTTGCTGGCGCGCAAGTATCGAAGCTCCAAAAGTCCACCTGACCGGAACAAATAGTGGCCCCGGCCAGCATCGCGGAACAAGCTTGGATCTGCATTTCGAACCGATGCTGATTGAAAGTGTCCCAGCAGGCATCTTCTAATTCTGAATCAAACGAGGTAAGCTTCCTCAGGCGTGCTCACGACCCCGGCGGGCATCGAATCGCAGATTTCAGCAAATGGAAAGACCGTGAACAAAGGGGCCGCAGGTATCGAGCAACATATCGCACTGGCTGGGCACTTTGATCCCTCTACGATGGGACCAATCATTGGAGGTGAAGCCGGTGACGCGCTCGCGGTGCTAAGCGGTGCGCCGGGCATCCCGATTCACCACCTCGCGGCTGAATTCTGGAAGCGTGGCATTCAGACTACCATCCTGGGCGGATTGAGTGGCGCCCCCGAACTCTATGCGCAGTCGTCTCCCCTAAGCGCGGTAGTCTATCCGAAACGCGGCAGGATTGGGTGGATTGCGGATGGCTGGCGGCAGGAGCGAGGCCTGCTTCTTCGAAATCTCAAAAAAATCAATCCAACCATTGTTCACGCGCATTGGACAATGGAGGCTGCCAGGGCGGTTGCCGACTGGGATGGGCCGAAAGTGCTGACCGTGCACGACGCGGCTTGGGAATGTGCTCGCCTCGGCTCGAGTTGGCAGTGGGGGCCGCTGGCGCATGCGGCTACGCTGCGCTGGCTGGCCAACACATCCGCGGTTTTAGCGCGGTTTCAACATGTCATCGCTGTATCTCCTTATGTGGAGAATTACCTTCGGCAAAAACACCGCTTCCGCGGAGAGATACGGGTAATCCCCAATGGAATTCCGCCCCTTCCAGCATCGGCTCAGGTACCGGGCATCTTTCCCAAGACTGGCCGCGTAACCTTTGGGTGTTACGGGGATCCCTGGCCACTTAAGAATGTGCGCGCCGCCCTGCATGCCTTTCTGCGCGTTCATCGGGAGTTGCCCGACAGCAGGTTGCTCGTCTATGGGCCAGGTTGGGAGGCGGAGAAATCTCGCTACAGAAATATACCAATCGAGTTCCGGGGAGCCAGGAAACATATTACGTTTCTGAGTGAGCTCGCCAGTGAAGTCGATATCTGGGTCCACCCGTCCCGGACCGAAGCACATCCCATTTCGATTTGTGAGGCCATCCAGGCCGGATGTCCGGTGATAGCCGGTCGATCCAGCGGCGGAGTGCCCTGGACCCTCGACTACGGCCGAGCCGGCATCTTGGTTGACGTTGAAAACCCCGCAGAGATTGCCGAAGCTATG
>PLPU01000469.1:0-2995 GCA_003159975.1 Acidobacteriaceae bacterium | reverse complement strand
GGATGAATTACCACCAAACCATAATGCGCGTATGCCGCTTGAATTACCGGGTGCGCCGCGAGAAAAGCCGCACTCCGCAATTCACCAACTAGTCGCGCCATTTCCGCTGGCGTCACATCCACAGGCGCATAGGAATGGTCCACTCCGTCTCTTGTGCGTACGTGATTGGGAAGAACTTTATACCGTCCTTTTGGAAGCGCTTGCTCCTGCGGGCCGACTGCTGTCATCACCCGATAAGTTGCCTGCGCTCGGCAAACCTCTTCGTGCAGTACGCGAATCGCGGCTTCGGAGATAGGTTCAGCCTTCGTAGCGAGGTCGAGGACGTAATCGTAGGCGTGAAGTTGTGCCTCAAAGAGCGGCCGGACATTCTCGCCTCTTTTGGCAAGTTCCACTTCCCAGGCTGCAGTTTCGAACGCCACTGTGAAAGTAAAACCACGATCGACCTCATATAGCCCCTCTATGGCACCTGTATCCAGCGCCGCGGCGCGTTTCACAATCTCATATGCGCGGTTCAAGGCNNTCAAAAGTTGGAAATGGCTTGTAAGCCGCGTCGAGAACGTGAATGTTGGTTTCCGGCTCGCCCATGTTTTTGCCTTACCTTCCCTCAGGCAGATGATAGCTTAGCGCCGCTCCACGCGCGCAAAATCACAACCCGATCAGTCGGTGCATCCAACCAGCCTCTTACCCTTCCGACTCTCCAAGACCAAGTTAGCCGAGCTCAGCCGCCAATCTCCAAAAACTCTTCTTTTTCATCGCCATACCCATGGAGTATGCTTCCTCCATGCTTCCCCGGTGCCTGCGATTCCCTGGACTGCTCGTCCTTGTCCTGATAGCTCTTGCCTCGCCATTCGCCTGCGCAGGCGAGGTTCCCGCGGTTCCCGTTCCCAACGCGCGCACGCTGGTGCTCGACGGCCTGGGCAAAGGTACAGCGCCGCTCGATGGCCCGTGGCAGTTTCACCTCGGCGATAACCCCGCCTGGGCTTCGCCGAGTTTCGACGACTCCGGCTGGGAGCAGCTCACCGCCGGCAAGCCCTGGGGACAGCAACGTCACGCCAACTATGCGGATTTCGCGTGGTATCGCCGCTCCATCAGTATCGCGCCCGCTCCCGGCGTCTCGCCCGACATTCAGCTCCTCATCCCCGCCATCGACGATGTCTACGAGATCTACTGGAACGACGTAAAGGTTGGCCAGCTCGGCAACATGCCGCCCCGCATGTATTGGCTCAGCAGCCTCGAGCCGCAAATCTACAACCTGGGCCCGGCACGCGCCGGCGTCCTCGCCATCCGCGTTTGGAAGACGCCTCTGCCCTCCAACGACCCCGGCACATTGGGCGGGTTTGAGGGACTCCCGCTGGTAGGCAGCCCGGAGGCGATTGCCGCCGCTAAAGGCAAAATACAATTCGAATGGCTGCGCCAGCAGCAGTTCCGCTTTGGCCTCGTATCGCTGTATGCCCTCGTGGCCCTGCTCAGCTTCATTTTCTGGATGCGCGATCGCAGCCAGTGGCTCCTCTTCTGGATGACCATCTTCGCCATCACGCCGCTGGTCGAACTCTTCCTGAGCGGCCTCGAACTTCGCTACTCAACCGTCACGCAAATCTGTCTCCAACAGGTTGAAATCAGCATTCGCGAGGCCTCGCAGTGGTTTCTTCTGCTTTGGCTGCTTCAACTCCACGAGTCCCGCAAGCTGGTAACCTTCATCCGCGCGGCCGCCATTATCAGCATTGCTACCGGCACGGCCGACGGCATGCTGTTTTTCTTCTACCCCAATGTTCTCAGCACTCTCCAATTCCAGCTTGGAGATGCGTTTCTCACCGTCTTCGCAATAGGGGCCGAACCTATCCCCGCCTTGCTCGTCGCCTGGGCCATCTACCAGCGTAAGCGCCTGGACTCCGCGCGCTGGGCGGTGGCCATCTTCGCCTTTCTCAACGCCGCCTACTACTGCATCTCGAACGTAGCCGCCCAGGGAGAGCGCTTTACCCATTGGACCCTCGCTGACAAAATGAGTGCGCCGCTGTTCACGGTAGCCGGCAATCCTATCAACGTCCCGGTTGTGCTTCGCATCCTGCTTTTCCTCTCCATCGTCTACGCCGTTATCCGCTACTCCGTTACCGAGCGGCGCCGGCAGACAACTCTCGAGCGCGAGATTCAGAACGCCCGCGAGTTGCAGCAGATTCTCGTCCCTGAATCCTTCCCCGCGCTGCCCGGCTTCACTCTTACCAGCGCCTACCGCCCCGCCCAGGAGGTGGGCGGGGATTTCTTCCAGATCATTCCGCTTGAGGACGGTCCCGACGGCGCAAACTCGACCCATTCAGGCTCAACGCTCGTCGTCCTCGGCGACGTGAGCGGCAAGGGCCTGCGCGCAGCGATGGCTGTCTCTCTTATCGTGGGCGCTCTCCGCACCCTCGCTGAAGCCACCTCCAGCCCCGCGGAGATTCTTTCCGGCCTCAATCGCCGCCTGAGCGGCCGCCTGCAGGGCGGCTTTGCTACCGCCATTGCCCTGCGCATCGATCGCGACGGCACTTGCACCCTGGCGTGTGCCGGCCACCCCGCGCCCTTCATCAACGATCTTGAGTTGAGCTTTCCCGGCGCGCTGCCACTCGGCCTCACTCCTACCGCCATATTTGAGGAGACCCGTCTCAAGCTCATCGAACGCGACCAGCTTGCTCTCTACACCGACGGCCTGCTTGAGGCTCGCAGCCATACCGGTGAACTTTACAGTTTCGACCGCCTCANNNNTGGGTCAGTCGGCGAGAGGCAAGAACCGCCGCATCTGTTCGTCATACTGCTCAATCCGTCCGCTCAAAATGTCGTAATACCAGCCATGCACAGTGAGCCGTCCCTCGACCAATGCGCGCGCTACCGACGGCTGCGCCTTCAGATTGAGCATCTGAGCCACAACGTTCCCGCGAATCAGCGACGCTAGTTCCGCATGGTCCCCATCGGCGGGGTTCAGCGGCTGGCGGTGGCTGAACGCCGCCTCTACATGGCTCAGCCA
>PLPU01000151.1:0-5323 GCA_003159975.1 Acidobacteriaceae bacterium | reverse complement strand
GGCCTGTTCGACTATAAGGAAGGCTTCAACCTCAGCCTGCGCGTCAACTTCGTCGACGGCGGCGAAGAAAGCGAAGGCCTCATCTTTACCGGCTCCGAAGGCACCATGGAGATCGCCGGCAACTCCGTCAGCGTGAACCGCGTGCCGCGCGAGCGAGACCCCGGCCTCACCGTCTACACCTTCGCCGAGTCCATGCAGAAAAAGATGATTGCGGAACATGCAGCGCAGTATCCGCCGGCTCATCCCGAGGGCGATCCGCCGGTGGGCTATGAGAAGTTTGTCGCCCCTCAGGGATATAGCGACAACTACGACCACTTCAAAAACTTCTTCGCGTCGGTGCGCTCGCGTCAACCCGTAGTGGAGGACGCGGTCTTCGGCTTCCGCGCGGCTGGAGCGGCNNAGCAATCTCAGCATCGAGCGTGGAGCCATTGTGAAGTGGGACCCGGAGGCGATGAAGCTGCTTTAAAGCGGTTCTCCAATGTACGTCGAGTCGCAAACTGAGTGCTCAGCGGCTTTTTCCTGAAGAATGAGCCACTGAGCTTCATTTGACGCCCTCTACGGCGACTGGAGGGCCGATCCAGCGTGCGTCTGTAGGCGCACATCAAAGTGAGATACAGGTTCTAAAATCGTTCAAAATAGGCGGTTTTTCACGATAGAAAGTGACAATTAAAAGGAGTTTAAGGCGCAAAAGAGCGAATTTGAAGCACCGCTGCTACGCATTCATGCGTACGGGCGGAGCTAGAATCTGTGACTACTTTTCCGCGGCTCGGGTCTTCTTAGACGTTCCAGGCGCATTCGCGACCGCGGACCCTACCGAGTTTATCAGGACTGATCGAGCTATCCCCGCGTCGAAACGTGCTTTGAGCTGTCGTCAGTTGAGATTCTCGTCCACAAGATCGAAACGGCGCACCCGCTCGGCTTTTTACGAGCGAATCCGTCGTTGGCTCACTCCGACGTTCGCTTGCCCCCAGATTTAAGTATCAGTAGAGCTGAAGATCGCGGAGCATGCTCTCGTCGCTGAAATCGTATGTGACTGTGTCAGTATCGCAATAAGTGATCTTGTGCGGCGTCTTGGAATCGCCGAGGGTGAAAGTTGGGCGGTCACCCTCCAAATTAAGCGCAATGGTGATCGTGCTTCCAGATATTCGCGAATACGCCTCTGAGAACGACTCCAGCCAAGCATTCTGGGAGCCCACTTGTGAGCGTGCTACCCAGGTCACCATCCACCAGACGCGTTCTCGTGCATGCTGCCAGGGCAGCATGCCGCACCGCGCCCAGAAACACTCAAGTTTGAGAAAACGGCTCTTTCTTGCAATCTGGACTAATGATTGTACGCATTGCCTACCGAGTTCCAGTTTGTTGGCCTTGACAGCTGCGCAGCCGAGATATCCGAGCATGTCCATACAACGATATAGGAAATCGGTATTCTTCTGGTCCATTGCACATTCCGCCAGGGATTGAGCAAGCAGCGGGTAACGGACGAGTGCAGAGAAAAACAGCATCGGCTCGGCCGCCGGAGATTTCTCTAAGCCCTTGTTTGCACATTCCCTAGCAATAACAAGCGCACGCATTGCACTTGTCCGCCAACCTCTTTTCAGCGTCTCAACGGCAAGAAACGAGAGTGTGCTTGTCAGGATGCGGCCAAACTCTTCAACTTGTCTCGCGTTCGCCGCCTCCACTCTGAGGTATCCTCCCAGGATATCGCCTACGCTTCGGGAATACCGATCTGTCTTGTCGATCTCCAGGGTCATCCTGACTAGCTGGACCAATTTATCCTGAGCATGGCCCACTATGATCGACTTTATCTTGTAATCAACTTTTGCTCCGTTTGCGAGGGCCGGCACCTCTTCTCTGGTCGCTGAGGACACAAGCCTGACAGCGGCATCCACTGCCATGTCGAAGACCTGACCGTCCCCGTTGGTAGCCGCCGCACCCGCCAAGGCCAGCATTGAGTCGAATGGGTCAAAGAAGCTGATTCGCGGGGGCACTCTTTGATCCCATTCGTGCATAGGCATATCTTTGGCGGAGGATAGCTTGAGATTCTCGACTTGCTCAAGCTCCGCGCTAGCTGCAGTTCCGAGCTGAGCGAGAAATTTGTCGAAACGCTTTGGCGAAAGCGCCGCGTTGATCCTGCTGATGGGGTCAGCGCATCTCCGCGCCACCAGCGCGAGAAACACACTCGATAATGCAATGATTGGAAGAAGAAACGCAGAGACTCGTCCAGGCCAAAACCCGAGCAATGCGGCGGCTACGGGTATAATGGCAAGCCCTAGAACCCCAATGGCGCTCAGAACGTGGGGCCATGCGATTCCACGGAATAGCGCTCTGTATGGAGATAGTTGGTATTCCAAAAAGGAGAAGTTGACGGCAAATACTGCAAAAGTGGCTGTGACCGGAAGCAGGCTTGGCTCAAATCGGTCATACGCGCGTCCAACAATTGCGAAGTAGAGAAAAAGCAAAGAAACGAGGGACAGGCCTAATCCGGCAGAAATAGAAAAGAGAGTCCTCTTAGGCCATTGTCGGCCCATACGACGTTGCGGCCCCCGCCCCACCTGGGGTTCTCGTCCCTCCGCGGAGGAGGGATCGACCTTTTCGCCCTCAAATGCTGTCTCGAACGAGACGATCTTCTCTTCCATCAGTTCCCCTTCGGGAGTTCAAAGAGCTGATTAACGATTTCGCCGACGATCCGAATCATTTGCAATGACCAGTTATGCAGGTCCGTACTGCCGTGCGCGTAGCCGTTTCGAAGAACCGGCAGAGTCTTCACGATTACACCTACGTAATCCCAGTCCAAGTCGTCCGAGGTGACCTGAGTCCTTGAGTGATCTAAAGCAATCCTGTCGAGATCCCCTTCCGCCATTTTGCGCAAGTCTTCCATTTCCACACGGTGTCGGCTATTTATTTCCCCCCGATCTCTCCATATTGCGAATCCTTCGTTCTTTATCAGCCGACGATCGGCCGCGTACCCCAGGAGCAGACGCAGTCCGGGCCTATTCGAACCGAGCTTCCCCGCAACGATCTCGTTCTTAAGCCGTTCACGCAGCGCCAGTTCCAGGCAGGCATAGCTTTGGCTCTCGGCGACGTTGAAGAAGCGGTAGACGAACCAGGAATAGAGGTAGATATTCTTCGCAGTTTCGAACTGAAGCACCACATCCTGCGGGACCCCTTGGTGCAAAACACACTCGGAAATCTCTTCATAGCGGTCGGCCAAGTCCATCTGATGATGCGTCCCGTTTGCCAGATCGACCCTCACAAACATCAGGTTCCGAGGATCGGGTTCGCATACACAGTCAACCGGTCTCAACTTCTCGGGATCGAACTTCTGCTCCATCGCTAACTTCCTCACCGCGATATTGGGGCTCGTGGGGAATCATACTCCTCCCAAGATTCAGTCGGGTGACGCCAAACCGCCAATGCACTCGCCAAGCGAGATTTGTAATGAAAAGTCGGCTTTCTCGCAAGTATTCCGAACTCGACGCTGTTCCGGTCGTATCACCGGGCTTCAGTAGCCGACGCTGCGGTACATCAGCCGCCGCTTCGGTCGGCCACCCCTTGGAGGAGTTCGATTTCTATTTTGATTTCGTTTTAGGTGAAGTCGCGAAGCTCGAAGCCCTTTGGGTAGAATAGCCGCCACTCGGGGTCGAACACACGGTCACGAATATCGTGAGCCAAGTAGAAATTGAAACTCATTCCGAGTGCCTTCAATCGCTCCAGCACTTTCGGTGGATATCCAGCTTTTTGCATGTAGAAGCCAATGGCTTGATGGTACGGGTACACAAAGTCCAGATTGGCTAGGGTGGCCGTTAGAGTTGCAGTTGAAATCTTTTCTTTGGCGTTACGATATGCTTGGAGTACCTGATAGACCCCGCCGCCATAGATCGGGCGCACGGTGATATCGATAAGGGTTCTTTCTAATTTCGTCACAGGCAACCGCTCTCGGTTAAATTCGATGGTTCCCACCTCTAGGCGGCCCGTGTTCTTTCCGTGCATCAGAACGATTTGAGACTGTTCATAAGTGAATACGGCGTTCGAGGTTCTTGGCTTGCGCGAGAAAGCGAGGTCAATGGATTTTTGTGTGAGGTTGTCGTAGCTCCGACCTTCCGAGGTTTGTTCCCGGTTCACATAGATGGTGTGCGGCAATTGATCAGTGAGCCCATGTAGGAGAACTGCGGTTCCATGGGACAAATAAGCTCCCGGCTCGATGGTCGCAGCTACCGCATAAGGTGAGGCGCTGTCCCACACATAGCGGGATGCGCGCGCGCTTCGCCAAGTTGAGTTCCAGTTGTCCAGGTCAGCAGGCCGTATCGACACCTCCCGTAGAGGTGTGTTCTCAAGCATGAAGCGAAGAAATTGATCGTTCGTAGTGTTTACAGCTACTCGCCATTCATCTCTGTGTTGAAGAAAAATGCCCAGTAATTCTCGCTCCATGAACGCTTTACGAGGGAGCCCTTCAAAGAAGGACTTGATTTGCCCAAGTGCGGTGTGCAGCCGTGATGGTCGTCCTCTTTTTTTTGGGGGCATATTTTTCGATTTCCTAACAACCCTACGATGTATACATCGTAGGGTAGTATGACAATCCAATTTAGTCAAGTAAGCACTTTTGCGTCACGAAGATACTTGAAATATAGACTCGACTGTGATAGATATATATATCTATCACATGCGGGTATATTTCAAAATAAATGCCACGAAATCCTCCTGCCTGGCTTCGTCCTGATGGACTGCAATGTGTCCCGCAAAGGGTAAGTCTTGACCGAAACCAGAAGGCCCTAAATTCAAGGTCTCCGGAGTTCTAAAACCCTGCCACGAAAAGGCGGCGACAGCCTACCAATTGCCTCCGGGATCGCGTTCGAGATCAGTTCCAAAACCCTGTTCCAAAACGGTCTCATCTTGCCGGTGACGTCCAAGGTATTAGTCCCCGAAAGTCGGCTTTCTCGCAAGCATTCCGAGCTCGACGCTGTTCCGGTCGTATCACCGGGCTTCAGTAGCCGACGCTGCGGTACATGAGTCGCCGCTTGTCCACCAGCGCGCGCGCAAAGATCGCGCCGAAGAGGAATCCCGCGATGTGTGCCAGGTACGCTACCCCGCCGGTCCGCACCTCGGCCACCGAGCCGAAGTTGAGCACCTGCATGACAAACCAGAAGCCAATCAGCAAAGCCGCCGGAATGTACGTCACGCGAAAGAAAATCAGAAAAAACAGAACGGTGCGAATGCGATCCCTGGGAAACGTCACAATGAATGCGCCCATCACCGAGGCAATGGCGCCGCTGGCTCCCAGCACCGGGATGGATGAAAGCGGATCGGCCACCACCTGCGCCATCAT
>PLPU01000308.1:0-5034 GCA_003159975.1 Acidobacteriaceae bacterium | reverse complement strand
CTCGAAACCCTCATTCGCAATGCCCTGCCCGGATTGCGCCTGCAGCACGTGCCGACTCCGCCGCGATCCATCCCGGTCAAGCTGCGCCATCAATACTTCGCCATTGAAACGGGCGGTCCCGTGTGGGAGTCGGTGCAGCGCGCGCGCAACTTCGCGGTCTACGCGCCTGCGGAGTTGCTCAATCCGCAGATGGAGTTGATCATCCTGCTCGCCCAACCGGTGTGAGAGTTTTGCTTGTCGGGATCGCCAGGCTTCTGCATGGGAAAGAACACCCCAGGCAGGACCGGCATCGATGGGAACGAACTGTCTGAACCAGGGGTTGGACTCCAAGGTATTTCAATGAGTGATAGTCTGTCGTGGAGGTTTGCATATGCTGGACACAACCACGTATTTGCCAAAGTTGAAGCAGTTTGAAGGTGTGGCTTCGTACATGTACGATGACACCGCTGGGAATGTCACGGTGGGAGTGGGAAACATGCTGCCTAGCGTGGCAGCGGCACAGAAGTTGGCCTTTGTCAGACGGCCCGATATTGCAGCCAAGCCGCCCGTCCTCGCAGGCCCGGCAAGTCCAGATGAGATAAAGATGGATTTTGATAATGTAAATAAACAGCCAGCCGGGAAACTCGTGACCTATTACAAACAATTCACCAAGCTTGATCTTCCAGAGACGGTCATCGACCAGTTGCTCCAAGCCAATGTTCGAGCATTTACCACGACCCTCTCAGCTACGTTTCCCGACTTCAACACCTATCCGAATGAGGCCTGCGCCGCCATCTTCGATATGGCGTTCAATCTTGGCGTTGGAAAACTCACTTCACAGTTTCCGTCCTTCTGCACAGCGGTCAAAGCCGAGGATTGGGCAACCGCAGCCGCACAATGCCATCGCCTGGGCATCCAGGAATCTCGCAATACCTGGACCAAGGCTCAACTGGAAAAAGCGGCTGCGGACGCAAAAGCCAAAGCCCCCAACAAGTAATCAAAACAGGGAACGGACAAGCGAAAAATGGCCACCTGCCGATCGACGGGTCAGCACAAAGAGACGGGTGTTGCGGTAAGTGCCTTCTGTGAGGGTATCGAACGATTGAACCAATAAATCCTCGATCCCGTCGCCATCGAAGTCGCCGCGGCCCCAAAGGATGAGCCGCTCACTAAAGCCATTTCCGGTCACTACTATTTCTTCTGGCCCTTTTGAACCAGCGCTGGCTGCGACAGACGGGTCGACATCCTGCCAGTTGCGGCCTTGATTTGCGGCCGTTTCAGCAGCGCGCTTTGACTCGGCGGAAACGGAAATGGCGAGCTGGGGAGGCAACAGGCGAAGCACTTGCTCGTCCCACTTAAGTTCACGCAAGAATGAAGAATGAGCGGGTAAAGCGCCTCGCAATTCAGAAAACACCAAGCAATCCACAAGCGTGGAGTGCATTGTTTGGGATCCGCGGCTCGCTGCTTGCCGTCCCTGTTTAGAAAGCAGTTCCTCACAGTTCAAGATTCCCGCCGGGTGCGCTGTGCCCACGGCAAAGTGGGCGCGGAGGCGCTGATCCAAATCCGCTCTGGACGTCACTCCCAATCGCGCGTTGTACTCAACTTGCAACTCGTCGGACGCAGCGCGCGTCAGATTCTGGACCGATAAAAAGAAGAGGCCGACAGCGCAGACGCCGACTAACCTGTGGGTTCGCATGCCGCCTCCACTAGCAAAGATTGCTTCGTATCTGTCCGAGCAGAATTGAATCGGGCAGGGATACTGTGCTCCGGGTACAAGACTTGATCAAGATCGATTTGCCTGCATTACTCTTTCCAGCCTTCACCAACCATCGATCATCGAACGTTTCTGCCGCGATCATATCACTCGCTAATGCCTCATCAGAAAAATCACCGTCACCAGAATCGCGACCAGCAGAACGATAATCACCGCTCCCATGATGAGCAGGAGTTGCTGCGTCTTTCCCGCCCCTGGATCGGGCGCTTTGACCGGCGGAGCCTGCGGAACCGGTGGAACTGGAACCGGCGGCGCATACATGCCCGGCGCCTGCGGCATGCTGCCGCCCACTGCCGGCATCCCTCCAGCCTGCGGCCCGAAGTTCATAGGATAGTTGGGAACCTGCGGCGGCTGAGGCGGTGCGAATCCGCCCGGCTGCGGCATCCCACCCATCCCTGGCCTCGCCATCGGAGTTGGCGCGACGGGCATCGGATAATTCGGCATGGGTACTTGCGGAGCAGGCGGCGCAAAACTCTGTGGTGGGGCCGGAACTGATGCGGGGCTCGTCGCTGCCGCTCCACCCCTCATCGATAATTCGCGCATCTTCGACGCATCGAGAATTCGCGTAAACTCACTCGGCCCCGATGGACCGGGAGATGCCGGCTTGTTCAAGACCGGTTCGAACGCCGGCGGGGAAACTGGCGCGGCTGGATAAGCCGGTGGCGGAGAAGACCATTCCGGTGTCTTGGCCGGCGCCACGGAAGGCTTGTTGGATTCAGCGAGAGACGCGAATGTCTGCGTCCAGACGCCCGGCTCCGGCCCCGGCGGCTGGCTCACGGGCGCCGGTTCGAAGTGCGGCGCCGGCGCCCTGGAAGGCTCGTCCAGCATTTGAATCAGTCGCGTAATTCCAACTCCGGAACCCGCCGGCGTATTTTGAATTGGCGGCGCTTCCGGCAAAGGCGAAGAAGCAAACGGATCGAGGCCCACTGCCGGACTCTCGGTTCGGGGCGCCGCGCCATAATCCGAACTTCCCGCGATCGGCTTCGGCACCTCGTGAAACGGAGGCGCTGGGGCTGATTGCTGCTCCGATTGCTGCTCCAGCGAAAGCATCCGCGTGAACGACCCTGGGCCTGCGCCAGAGGAACCTGCGCTGAAGGAACTTGATGTTGGCGGGACCGGCGGCGCCGTCTCGGTCGTCCCCGCGCCACCCAATGTTCCGAATAACTGCGTGAATGCTCCCGGCTTGCTCCCCGCCGGAGCGCCACCACTCCCCGGCGCATCCCCAAAGCCGGAACTCGGCGTTTGCGGACGATCAAACTCGGAGGCATCGGGCGTGGTCGCTCGAAGCAGTTCCGTGAATCCGCCCGGCGCCGGCTCAGCCGGAGGCACCGGCTTGAAGGGCGCTTCCACCGGAAACGAAACCACCGGTGTCTCAAGCGTTTTAAGCAATGAGGTGAACCCCGAATCCTGCGCGGGCCGCGGCGTTTCTCTTTGCACAACAGGCGGCGCTGGGGGCTCCGTGCCCAGAGTGCGCAGTAACTCGGTAAATCCTCCACTGCCCTTGCTGCCCGTCTCGGCGGCAGGGACTTTCTCCGCGGCCGCACGCTCTGCCGATGCTGCCCGCAGGCGATCGAGCAGCTCCGGCGAGTTCTCCGCCGCGCCTCCGCCAAACACCACTTTATGCACCACTGGCTCCGTAAATTCCTTCGGTGCGGGCGCCGGCTGCGGTGCGGGCGGCAAGGGCTGCGGCCAGGTCTCCGGCAAGGTCTGCGGCGCCGCTTGAGGCTGCGCCGTCGCCGGTTCGGTCAGCCACTTGGCCAGGGGATCGGGCTCTGGGCTGGACTCCGCGAAATCCTTCACCGGTTCCGGCGCATTCACCGTCCCGAAAATGCCCGTTGCGCCAAAGTCCTGCCCTGATCCGGAATCCTCCGGCCAGGGAGAATTGGAAGCATTGGGCCCAGCAGGTGTCGTCGGTTTGTCCATGGAATCCGGCCTCCGGTACGATGCGGGTAGCATAAACCATTCGCTGCTCCCGATTTACCTGTTCAGCCAAAAAAGATTTTGCGTATAATGCGCTTGCAACTCGCTACACCGGAAGAATACGCTCCACAAAGAGCTTTCTCACACCGCCAGGACCGGCAGAATGCATCATCAATGAAGTTCGAACTGCGGTAACTTCATCTTCGCCTTGCATCGATTTGGAAGCACAACCGATCTCCAACTCTCGCCCACGGTGGTCTCCCTCCTATGAAGTTTCTGTCGCGCGTCGTCTGGTCGGAAGGCATGCATCTCGGTCCCCATCACTTCCAGACGCAGAGCCGTTATTTCGAAGACACGCTGTGGTTCCTCAGTTCCAATCTGCGCCAGGAGCCATGGGGATTTCTCCATTTCTCCATCGACACCGAGGCGCTCCGAAACGGCCTCGCCATCCTGAGCTTCGCCTCGGGCATCCTTCCCGACGGCCTGATCTTCGATCTTCCCGACTGCGACTCCGCTCCCGAACCCGCGAATCTCAGCAGCCTCTTTTCATCCACCGACAGTGAAATCATCCTCCACCTCGCCATTCCGCCGCGCTACGACCAGGGCCTTGACTGCGATCTCACTGGCGGAGCGGGCGTGCGCTACGGCGCGGTTCAGCGCACACTTAGAGACGAGTCCGTCGGCCAGGGCGAATATAGTGTCTCGTTCGCCCGCAAGAATCTCGTCCTCCTCAGCCAGGCCCAGCTTTCTCCGGACACCATCTCATTCCCCATCGCCCGCATCGTCCGCGACGGGGCCGGCGGATTTACCTCCGACCCTGAGTTCATTCCGCCATCCCTGCGCATCAGCGCCAGCCAGGGCCTGGTTCTGCTCCTCCACCACCTGACGCAAGCCATCGACGAGAAAATCACTTCGACGCGCAGTGTCAGGCAGAGTTCCGGTCGATTCGAACTCGGAACCTCGGCGCTCGATGTCGCCAACTACTGGTTTCTTCATGCGCTTTGCTCTACGCTTCCTGCCTTGCGCCACCATCTTCAGGACCGTCGCAGTCACCCCGAAGAGGTCTACCGCGATCTTGCCCGGCTCGCCGGCTCCCTCAGCACCTTTGCCCTCGAATCCACACGAGACGAGATTCCCGCGTATCGCCACCTTGACCTGACGACTACTTTCAAGGAACTCGATGTTCTGATCCGGCGTTACCTCGAAATCGTCGCGCCCTCCAACACCGTCACGCTCCAGTTCCGGAAGGCGGAAAACTACATCTATGCCGCTGACGTGAAGGATGAGCGTTGCCTGCGCCGCGCACGCTGGATCTTCGGCATCCGCTCCTCTGTCACCGAATCCGTCCTGCTTCGGCAGAC
>PLPU01000452.1:0-6430 GCA_003159975.1 Acidobacteriaceae bacterium | reverse complement strand
ACAAACTCCAACCGGTACTGAGCGTCGGCGATGCGCTCGCGCAGGCCGGCTGCGAGTTCGGCCAGCAGATCGCGGTCTTCGTGCGCAGCGGCTTCGGCGCCGGTATACAGTTGGCCAATCTCGCTTTGAAGCAGCGTCTGCTGTTCGCCATCGAGCCGGGCAATGTCTCGCACGGCATGTTGAATCTGCCGGGCAAGACGAAGGAGGGTGACGCCGTCTCCCTCATCGGACCCTGAGGCGTTGACCTCGAGATGGTCGTCGAGCAACCGCTGCAAAGTCTCCGCGTCGCCGCAGTTGTACGCATGGTTGGCGCGCGTCATCAGCAAGGTAAAGTGCTTTTGTTCCGCGTCGTCACTGGCAAAGTCAGGGTGAATGCGCCTTGCGACTTCGCGAAACAGCGTCTTGAGACTCGGCGACGGGTCAAACTCAACGGGCTCCTGGTCGGCGCCAAATGCGGCTTCGTGGGTTTCCTGCGCTCTCTGCCGCGCTTCCTGCGCACGCCGGCGCGCGGAGTCGGAGTCGTACAGATCGACTTCACGCTCGGTAATACGTGCCGCAATCTCGTCCAGCTCCGCATAAAGAACGCCGACACGCTGGAGATAGCGCCCTTCAAATGCCTTCAACTGAGCGCGAATCTGTGCAATGTCGGCTTCGCGCTCGGCAAGCGCGGCGCGGACGGCAGCCAGCCGCTCGCGCTTTTCGGCGAGACCTGCGGCGTTGGGACCGGGCTGAAGGATAATTTCGGCTGGCATAAGCCTCGTGACCGGGCAGCCTTTAGTTTAAACCGGCCAGGGATTTTGCCGGAGATTGTTCTGGGTTCAATCGCGGCTTTGAACCTGATCATTACGACGCCGTCCGCAGTCCCTCGTTTTAGTTTGGAAAGGACTGAGAGATCGGGCCACCCGCCTCAGAGGGCGATGCGGGTTTCGATGGCGTCGTAGTCGGCGCGGACGCCTTTTGCGCTGGCCTCAAGCAGGCCGGCGCTGGCCAGGGCCTTTACATCGGCATGGACATTGCTGTAATCGCGGCTGAGCGCCTTGGCCAGCGCCCGCACACTGGGGACATGGTTGCGGCGGACGTAGCGCAACAGCTCCATACGCTTGCCGGTGAGGACGCGCGCGAGGGCATCCCAGCTTTCAAAGGACAGATGGCGCTCGTGGAAGGTGTCGCCGCGCTCGGCTCGATGCCAGGCATCAACGAACCGCCTTGACGCATCGTCCTCCATCTTGTCCTCCATGTTTCCGTCGACAGTGAATTTCACATTGCTCATTTTGTCCCTCGCAATCTGCGCACATCGGCCCAGAAATCAGCGATCAGTTGTTCGACGGTGCTGAACACGTAAGCCGTCTCGACTCCCTGAAAATGCCGATGATCGCCCTTGCCGCGCTCGTTATCGTACCCAACCTCCCGAGCGCCTTCGCGGCCGTAAAACAGCGAATATTTCAGGCCGTGAGTCGTCGGCGGAACGGGCTATGGAACGCGCCATAAAGTCATCTCCACGATTCCACCATCGTCGTAGTCGATGCGCTGGTGAAAGAGCAGATCGGCCTCCATTGCGCGCCCATGATGGCATTATAGACCATATGGCATCGATTGTCATAGATACTTCTCTTTGTTGTGGAACCCGGTTGTACGAGGATTGGTGGCATCACCGGAAGACTGGAAGGGTGCAAGCTTCCGACCCTATCAGACGGGTATGCGCGGAACCGTGGAGGTCGAATCGGAGGGTACAGCCCTCGAGAGAGGCTGGAAACTGCCCGAGTGGATGCGCAATCGGCGTTCCGAGGCTTATGAATTCCCCGGTCCCCAAAAGCGAGNNACCGGGGGCACCCTCAACTTAATGTGATTTCGCGTGAGATCGGGCCACCCGCCAATCAGGGATTGCAAAATTCGTACTTGACACCGATAGAAAATCCACTACCATATGGTTGTGGATAGGTTGGGTACAACATTTGCGGCTTTGTCCGATCCCACCCGTAGGGCGATGATCGAACGGCTATCACGCGGGCCCGCCTCTGTGCATCGATTGACGGAACCGTTTGCACTCTCGCAGCAGATGATTTCAAAACATATTGCCTACCTGGTTCGGGCGCGGATTGTGATCAAGACGAAGCGTGGACGAGAGAGTGTTTGCACGCTTAGGCCGAAGGCGATAAAGACAGTCAGCGACTGGGCGATTAGCTATCGCCGATTCTGGGAAGAGAGTTTCGACAAGCTGGATGTGGTTGTGAATCAAATGAAAAAGGAGGTCAGAGATGACAGAAAACACGGTTAGCGAGACAGAGCGGATGGTTGTGACAAGAGTTTTTGATGCCCCACGCGAATTGGTTTGGAAGGCGTGGACAGACCCGAAGTACATAATGCAGTGGTGGGGACCGAAGGGCTTTACCGCGCCCGTTTGCAAGATGGATTTTCGCGTGGGAGGAAAACTTCTCTGCTGCATGAGAGCGCCGGATGGGCAGGAGGGCTGGAATGCGGTTGAATACCACGAGATTGTTCTGCACGAGAAGATCGTTTCCTCCATGTACTTTTCCGACCCGGAGGGAAACAAGATTGACCCTGCGGAATTAGGAATAGAACATGAGGCCATCGAGGGTGCGTACGACGTGACCATCTTTGAGGATCTCGGAAACGGCCAGACAAGACTCACCCACATTGGAAATGAACCCATGGAGAGCGCAAAGAACAGCGGGCAACTCGAGGGCTGGAACCAGATACTCGATAAAATGGCCGCAGTCGTTGCGGGGCTGGCGCAGGCGAAATAAGAAGTTGACGTTTTGACGATCGTCATGCGCGAGATCCGGCGCATGATCAAGTTGAGGGTGCCCCCGGTCCCTCGTCTTTGGGGACCGGGGAGAATCCAGCCGGCAACGCTGCCTCAAGATTGATCTGTTCTCCGGTGATGGGGTGGTGGAATTTCAGAAATTGGGCGTGCAGGAAATATCCTCCATCGCCGGGGAGGCCGGGGAGATTTTCAAGAGGCTGGCCGGTTAAGCCGTACAGAGGATCGCCTACCAGGGGATGGCCGATGGATGCCAGATGGATTCTGATTTGATGAGGGCGGCCCGAATGCAGGCTTACCTCAAACGTTGTGGTGCCTGTTTTGGTGCCCGCCGTGTTGCTTGCTCTGCGTGCGATCACCTTTGCCAATGACTTTGACGGTTTGCCATCGGGCTTCGCGGCCCACACTTGACCGAGGCGCGGGTGCGGTACCAGGCCAATGGGGGTGAGGATTTCGTAGGCGTCGTGCTCAGCAATGTTTTGAGCCAGCGCCCGGTAGATTTTTTGAACTTTGGGTGTGTTCCAGTTTGCGCAGAGATGAGCGGCCGCCTGCGGTGTTTTGGCGAAGAGGACGATGCCGCTGGTGCCTCGGCCCAAGCGGTGGACAGGATTTGCGCTGGGGAATTGCTTTTGCACCAGGCGCAGCAAAGTGTTTTCCATGAAGCCGCCGCCGGGAAGTGTGGGCAGCCCGCTGGGTTTGTTGACGGCCAACAGATGAGGGTCATCAAACAGAACTTCGAAGTGCTGAGGGGAGTCTGGTTCCGTCCAGGCCGGACGGTTCCAGACAAGAGTTTGGCCTGAAGTGACGGATTCGCCTCCGGTGGCGGTTGTGCCGTTGAGGGTGACTTCGCCGTTGTTCAGTTTTTGTTGCCAGGCTTGTGGGGTTGAGTGGGGATAGAGGCTTGCGAGGTGGGAGAGCAGGGTTTGTCCACGGTGTTTGCCGCCGATGATTGTGGTGTAGGCGTAGCCCCGGTTGAGCATGTAGTTTGAGTGTAAGCCAGGTCATCAGCGGCGGGTGGCTCCGGTCCCTCGCTGTCGGGGACCGGGAAGACACGGAAGCCCAGTCAGAAAGATATCACTCCCCAGAAACGCCGCAGGGTCGCGGATCGATTCGGTGCGCGGCTGGTCCCGGTCAGCGCTGGAGGATGTCGATGGGCTTGGTGAAGTCGGTTACGCGGACGTGTTTGGCTAAGGTGGGGTGCTGGCGCTGAAGGGCTAAGAACATCTCCCAGGCGACGCGGCGGTAGCTGAAGTGGCCGGCGGGGGCGGAGCGAAGTTCGGAGATGTACTGGGCTTCGGCGAAGTCCATCTTGAAGAGGCTGCGGATGCGGGTTGCCAGAGGCAGCAGGTATAGAGCCGACTGATCGGCTTCAGGAGCGGGCCCGGCGGCGATTTGAGCGCTGGCGGCGTGGGCGGAGCGGATGGCGGATTGGTAATCGGCGAGGATGCCGGCTTCGGCGAGGAGATTGACGGGGCCCGATTCATCTTCAGGGGCGAGGTCGGCGGAGGTGGGGGTCTCATAGCCGTGGAGGGCGGTGAAGGACTGGATGATCTGGGTGGAGCGGCGATGACGGTGCATGTCGCGGAAGCCGCCGATGTCCATGAGGATGTCGAAACGCAGGGCAGCTCCGGCATGAAAGGCACGAAGCGCTTCGTCGTGGCGGCCACGGTGGCGCAGGCCGAGCTCGATGATTTCGTCGACGCGGGCTTGGGGCAGCTGGGCTACGAGATCGCGAATCTGGCGGTAGGAGTGGTGGGCAGCGGAGTAAAGCAGCGTGGCGGCCAGCTCGACTTCAAGAGTCTCGGTGCGTTCGACCAGGTCTACCAATGGAGCGTCGGCTATGGGGTGGTTGGCGAGGAGTTCAGCGGCGGCCTGGGTTAGATCGGCGCTAGTCTTCAGCAAGTAGTCGTTGGGCTGGGCGTATTTGACCAGGGTGGGTGCGGTGCGGACTTCGCGGGTGAAGAGCTGGGCTGCTTCGGCGGCGAGAGTGGGGTCGAGCTGCTGGACGAAGGCGGCGGCGGCCTGGGCGTTGACCTGCCAGGCGGGGCCAGTGGCGGCTTCGCGGAGCTTGAGGCCGAGGTCGCGGACCTCAGCGACGGGGTGGGAGAGCAGGCGTGAGACCTGGGTTTCAAGAGTGCGCGCGTTGACGATTTGGCCCAGCGAGGTGTTGGTGGCCAGGGGGAGCAGATAACGGGCTACATCGAAGGCGCGGGCTTTGAGTGTGCGCTCGTAGGCGTCGGGCTTGAAGGTCGGAGGGCAGGCGACGCGGCGGCGCAGAACTTCGAGGATAGCCGCGGTGGTGCGTTGATAGGTGTCGAAGAGGTTGCCGACGGTTTTGGCGTAGAGATCGGCGGAAGCGGAGTCCGATCCAAAATCGGGGAAGTACCAGCCGGATTTGAGGAAGTTTTGATAGCGTGTGGAACGTTCCTGGCCGTCCCAGCGCTGCTCGTCAACCAGGATGATGGCGGCGAGGAGGGAAAGCCGCTCGACGGCGAAGGCGATGTGGGCCAGGTCGGCGATGGAGCGGTGGCCGTATTGGAAGTAAAAAGTGTTGAGGAACTGCTCGGCGCGCTGGGCGCTGATTTCGTTGAGGGACTCGCGCATGGAGAGGGCGGAGCGGGAGTACTTGGCCATGGCGTAGGCGAGGACCTCAGGGTCGGCGCCGTGGACGGCGAAAACGTCGGTTTGGTTGCGGGCGCCGGGAGGAAGTAAAGTTTCACTGGACATGGATGATGGCTCGCGAACAGAATACGGCATTAGGGTACACGCGCGAATCTGCATCCTGGACAACGGTTCCTTCGTCGTTAAGGGTGACGGAAACACGAGACCGATCAGGCAGGGTTGGGTCATGCAGGAGTTTCAGGTAAGGACGTCGCAGAGGCCGCGGCCATTGCCCTCGGGGCGCTGGGCCTTGACGCAACGATGGAACGATCTGCTGTTTGCGCATTGGCCCGTGGCGGCTGCGCAGGTGGCGGCGCTGTTGCCCGAGGGCTTGCAGGTGGACACCTACCAGGGATCGGCATGGCTGGGGATTGTGCCGTTCTGGATGGACCGGATCAAGATGCGCGGAGTGCCGTCGTTGCCGGGGGTGCGGAGCTTTCCGGAACTGAACTTGCGGACGTATGTGCGCGAGCCTTATACGGGCGCGCGGGGAGTTTATTTTCTGTCGCTGGACGCGAGAAACCTGCTGGCGGTGGGGGTGGCGCGGACGTTTTATCATCTGCCGTACTACTGGGCGGAGATGAAGCTCGAACAGCGGTCAGAGCGGGAGTTCGATTTTTATAGCAGGCGCCATTGGAGCAAACGGCCGGTCATCTTCAAAGCGCGCTACCGGGGCCTCGGTCCAACGCGAAAGCTGGCGGAGAGCCGGAGCGGGTCGCTGGAGTATTTTCTGACGGAGCGTTATTGTTTGTTCTCGCAAAACAGGGCGGGACAGGTGGTTCGGGCGAATGTGCATCATGTTCCGTGGCCGCTGGAGGAGGCGGAAGCGGACATTGAGCGCAACGATCTGGCGGATGGGTTTGGGATCGATTTGCCGGCGATTGAGCCGGTGCTGCACTACTCGCGGCGATTGGCAGTGTATCTGTGGCCGGCGGAAGTGGTGAGACCGGCGATGGCGGGACGCCAGGTGACGGCGACGGTGACGCC
>PLPU01000175.1:0-7583 GCA_003159975.1 Acidobacteriaceae bacterium | reverse complement strand
TGCGGCACCCGTTTGAGGTGAAGTCGCCGATCAGGTCGGCAAGGCTATATGCAACGGCTCTGGGCGCTTACCAGATGTTTTTGAACGGAGAGCGAGTGGGAGACGATGTGCTCGCGCCGGGATGGACGGATTATCGNNNGGCGACACGCCGCCGGCGCTGCGGGCGCAACTGCGGATTGAGCACACGGACGGCAGCGTGGAGTGGGTGGCGACGGACTCGAGCTGGCAGGCGAGCACAAGTTACATTCTTCATTCGGAGATTTATGACGGCGAGACTCAGGATGCGCGGTTGAAGCAGCGCGATTGGAATTTGGCGGGCTTTGCCGCTTCCGGTTGGAAGAGTGTGAGTGCAATTGATCCGAAGCCGATCTCGATTGAGGCGCAGGATTTTCCTTCGATTCGCGTGGAGCGCGAGCTGATTGCGAAGACGGTTACGGAGCCGAAGCCGGGCGTGTATGTGTACGACTTTGGGCAGAACTTTTCTGGCGTGGAACGGTTGAGCGTGAAGGGGCCGCGGGGAACGGATGTGCAGTTGCGGTTTGCGGAGATTGTGAATGCGGACGGCACGATTTATACNNGAGGAGTTCACGCCGCAGTTTACGTTTCATGGGTTCCGGTATGTGGAATTGACGGGGCTGGCGACTGCGCCGGGCAAGGATGCGGTGACGGGGATTGTATTCCATACGGACGCGCCTTTTACAACGAAACTCGAGACCGGCAGCGCGATGATCAACCAGTTGTGGAGCAATATCCTTTGGGGGCAGCGGTCGAACTTTGTGGGCGTGCCATCGGATTGCCCGCAGCGCGATGAACGGCTGGGTTGGATGGGAGATGCGCAGGTGTTCTGGCGGGCGGCGAGTTACAACATGGACCTGGCGGCATTTTCGCGGAAGTTTGGCGGAGATATGCGCGGAACGCAGGCAGGGACGCCGTATTATGGCATCTACTCGCCGGGCACCGTGACACCGAATGCAGGCTTCGCGGCGGGATGGAGCGATGCGGGGGTGATCATTCCGTGGACGTCGTGGCTGCAGACGGGCGACACCAGCNNTGATTGAGCAGAACTGGGCGGCGATGGAGAAGTATCTCGGCGCAATTGTGGCGGCTAACCCCGATGGGCTGTGGGCGCACGGCAGCGGAATTCCGTTTGGCGACTGGCTTTCGCCGGAAGGCAGGACGGACCAGGTGCTGATTGCGACCGCCTACTGGGCTTATGACGTGACGCTGATGCGGGAGATGGCGCACACAACGGGGCGCGGGGCGGATGAACAGAAGTACGCGCAGTTGTTCGAGAAGATTCGAGCGGCGTTTGAGAAGAAGTTTGTGCATGACGACGGATTTGTGGCGGGCGCGGATCAGGGCCCTTCACCGTTTGGAGAAAGAACGAAGACCTCAGACAGCCGCCGAGGCGATACGCAAACCGGATACGTTTTGGCGTTGCATATGAACCTTGTGCCGGAGAATTTGCGCGCGGCCGTGGCACAGAAGCTGGCGGACAGAATAGAAGCCAATCATGGGCTGCTCAGCACGGGGTTTCTGGGGACGCCGTATCTGCTGGAGGAACTGACGAAAAGCGGACATGCGAAGCTGGCTTATAGTGTGCTGCTGAATACCGCGTATCCATCGTGGGGCTACCTGGTGGAGCATGGCGCAACGACGATGTGGGAGCGGTGGAACGGCGACCAGATGAAGGACGATCCAAGCATGAACTCGTATAACCACTACGCATACGGGGCGGTGGCGGACTGGATCTATCGCTACGCGGCGGGCGTGGATGCAACATCGCTGGACGCGGGATTTCACACGGTGGTGCTGCATCCGGTGTTCGATGCAAGGATGGGCAGCGTCGCGTTTGACTATGCGTCGGCGTACGGGAAGATTCATTCAGATTGGAAGGTGGATGGAACGACGGCCACGTGGCATGTGACGATTCCCGCGAATACGACTGGCTGGTTGGAACTGAACGCGAGCGAAGCAAGTAAGTGCAAGCTGGACGGGACTCGATTGACCGGGAGCAAACTGGCAAACGCAACAACGCACGATGGTCAGAGTGGATTCGAGTTACCGGCAGGGAGTTACGAGTTTGCCGTGAGCCTGGAGTGAGACAGAGCGCGAATCATTCGGAGATTCCGGGAGAGAAATAACTTGGGCGCAAATCCATTGTTGGGCGTGTTTCTACATTGGCTGGGCGGCTTGGCATCGGCCAGCTTTTACGTACCCTACCGGCAAGTGCGCGGGTGGTCATGGGAGACGTATTGGCTCACCGGCGGAATCGTGAGCTGGATTATTGCGCCGTGGGCCCTGGCGGGTTTGCTGACGCACGATTTAATTCCCGTGCTGCGCGGTGCGCCGGTTTCGGCAATCATCTGGGCATATTCGTTCGGCGTACTTTGGGGGCTGGGCGGGCTCACATTCGGATTGACCATGCGCTATCTTGGGTTGAGCCTGGGCATGGCGGTGGCGCTGGGTTACACGGCGGTATTCGGCACGCTTGTGCCGCCAATCTTTGACCACCAATTTGGGCAGTTGCTCACGCAGCGCTCGGGCATCGTCATCCTGGTGGGTGTGGGGATCTGCGTGCTGGGGATTCTGTTTGCGGGAGCCGCGGGCATATCCAAAGAGAGAGAACTCTCGCGTGAGCAGCAACTGGCCAGCATCCGCGAGTTCAATTTGAAGCTGGGGTTGGGCGTCGCGACATTCTGCGGCGTGATGAGCTCCTGCTTCGCGTTTGGGCTGCGCGCCGGCAATCCCATCAAGGAGCTTACGCTGGCGCATGGAACAAGCACCATGTGGCAAGGACTTCCGGTGCTGGTTGTGGTGTTGGCCGGCGGGTTTACGACCAACTTTGTGTGGTGCGCGATTCTCAACGTACGCAACCGCAGCTATGGCGAATACCTGCGGATTCCAGCGGGCGCGGATGCGCGGGACTCCAGGGAGCATCCTCGTCTTGAAAACGCGACCGATGCGGCGGCTACCGAGATGGCGCTCGAGTTGGCCGAAGGCCAGCGCAAGGCGCCTTCCATGAGTTGGAATTACTTCTTCTCAGCGCTGGCCGGTCTCACCTGGTACATGCAGTTCTTTTTCTATACCATGGGTGAAACGCAGATGGGGCGCTACAGGTTTTCAAGTTGGACGCTGCATATGGCCAGCATCAT
The DNA here is from genome assembly GCA_003159975.1 of Acidobacteriaceae bacterium. Classification (GTDB taxonomy): domain Bacteria; phylum Acidobacteriota; class Terriglobia; order Terriglobales; family Acidobacteriaceae; genus Telmatobacter. The sequence continues at coordinate 4,428 of PLPU01000175.1, read as the reverse complement.
TATTTTCAGCACGCTGTGGGGGATTGCGCTGAAGGAGTGGCGGGGGGTGAGCCCGCGGACGAAGATCCTGGTGTTTCTGACGCTGTTGACTCTGGTGGGCTCCACGATGATTGTTGGATATGGAAACTACCTGGGGATGCAGTAAGGCGACAGGCGGCGATGGACGACGGTGTCGCGAATTGAATCGCATGCTATATTGGCAGCGTTGGCTGTTACTCTTCTGGAAATTGACTTCGAGCTTTGAGAATCAACTCCCCCGGAGGCCTATTGCTTTTTTATCGGATCGATCGTCGCATTTTCAATTCGCGAAGGACTGACCGCAGATTGGCCAGCCGGGTGCGTCTCGGATGTTCCGCCCTCTTCGCTGCGCTCTGCCTGCTTGTGCCGCAATTTGTGCTCGCACAGGATGCGGCGACTATGCCACCAGCAAAGGCCCAGCCGCCTGTGGAGACGCCGGTAGACACGAAGAGCCAGGTGAATTTTGAGAATGCAGCGGTGAATGAGATCGCGGCAGAGACCACGACGATGGCGCCGCTGGAGGCGATTTCTTCGGACGGAGGCCAGAAGCCGGCGAAGCAACCCGCGGAGAGCGAACTCATCTTCGAAGGATTGGTTTCGTATGGCAATTACACGATCTTTGCTTCCGGATATGACGAGAAGCTCTTTACGGGGGGCGTTGAATACGACCGCCATTCATGGGGACGCTTTCTAGGGGCGCAGGCGGACTATGTGGCGGAGTTTCTGCCCTTCGTCCTTTTGGACAAGCCGCTTAATGTCTCGATTTACGGCACTCCACTCTACGGTACGAATAAGAATATCCGGCAGTACGTTCCCGGGGTGGGGTTATCGCCAATCGGGCTTCGTTTGCAGTGGCGGAGCAAGAAGACCATCAAGCCCTACCTCGAGGCCAAGGCCGGGGTCATCGGCTTCACGAAAAAAGTGCCTTCGTCGGAAGCGAGCTATGAGAACTTCAGCCTGCAATCAGCTACGGGCGTTCAAGTGAAAATGAGCGAACGATGGGGTTTGCGCCTGGGGCTGTTCAGCGATTTTCATTTCTCGAACGGCTTCGTTGTGCCGATCAATCCCGGTCTCGACGTGATGAACGCGAATCTTGGGATCAGCTACCATCTGGGTCACCGGGCCGAGTAGAGGCCGACAGCAAGGCGGTTCGATTGAATTTAGCTCGATTAAANNGCTGGGTCGGGCTTGGACATGCGCAGTTGGAAGCTCCAGACCAGGACGTCGAAACGATGCAGCCAGTCGAATGAACGCTCCATGTTGGCGAGCACGCTATCACCCATATTGGAGAGAATTCCGGTGAGGAGCCCGCGATCCTTGAGCTTCTGTTGCCAGGCCAGCATTGCGGGGTTTTCTGTGGTCCACATGCGTGCGTCCCATTGGTTCAACTCCTGGTCGGCGCCGGGGGGTAAGTTGAGGCCGGTGTCGCCGATGATTTTCCGCCAGAAGGCGAGGCCGGTGAGTTTGCCTTCATCATAGGCATGACGGTCGGCCCAGTAGAGGCTCTCGAAACGGGCCAGGGGAAGACCGGTGATGCGGAGCAATGCGGCATGGGCCTCGGGATCCTGCGGGCCGGTCAATACCATTCCATAATCGAAGACCACCGCGCGCAGAGCCAATGTCCCTCCCCAACTGCGCCCATGTATGGTTGGAAAGGACGCCTGTCTCTATTGTGGCACCTGGCACCTGCAGTGCGGCAGACGCTCGCGGGAGGCTCGCACTAGCCTCGTGCCTTCCCACCCTTCGCCAGAAAAAAGGCGAAGGATGGGGCACCCACAGTTTTTTGGGGGCCGCGAGTTGCGAGCGACCGACTGCGGTTGGGGCTTCTTCGGATTGTTGGTGGATCAAAGAGAATGCGGTTTTCGCAGAGGACGGACTGGAACACGGATGAAAGCGAGCTTGCGCGGGCGCATCGGCTTCGCGCTGAGGCCGGCCTCCCGATAGCGGACCTGACCGCATCCAATCCGACGCGCTGCGGATTTGCTTATACCCCGAGCTTGCTGGCGGCCCTGGCCGATCCGCACGCGTTAGACTACGACCCTCAACCGAAGGGCAGCTTGCGCGCACGCGAGGCGGTTTGCGGGTACTATGCCGACCACGGCGTCGCGGTCGATGCGGAGCAGGTTGTGCTGACCACCAGCACCAGCGAAGCCTACAGCTACCTTTTCCGGCTGCTTTGCGATCCGGGAAACGAGATTGTCGTACCGCAGCCGGGATATCCGCTGTTCGACTTCCTCGCGGGGCTGGACGATGTCCGGCTGAAGGCGGCGCCGCTGGTTTACGACCAAGGCTGGCAGATCGATCCGGAGGGGTTTCGCAGGGCCATTACGCCGAAGACGCGGGCCATTGTGCTGGTGCACCCGAACAATCCAACCGGGCATTTTACGAAGGGGTGGGAAGTCGAGGAACTGGCGCAGATTTGCCGTGAGCACGATCTTGCGCTGATTGTCGACGAGGTCTTTCTGGATTACGGAATGGGCGGGCAGGGAATTGGCGAGCGGGGCCGGAGTTTCGCATCCGGATTCGATGGAGCGCTGGAGGGAGTTCCGCTCTTCGTGGTGAGCGGGCTGAGCAAGATAGCCGGATTGCCGCAGATGAAGGCGGCGTGGATTGTGGCGGGCGGAGCGGCGCAAGCGGCTCTTGGGCGGCTCGAGGTGATCGCAGACACGTTTCTTTCAAGCAATGCGCCTGTGCAGTGCGCGCTGCCAGAATGGCTGGCAGGCCGTCGAGAGATTCAGGAACAGATTCGGGAGCGCGTGAGCGGGAATCTGGCGGAACTCGACAGACTACGAGGACGACTGCCGTCGGTGAGCCGGCTCGAGGTCGAGGGTGGCTGGTATGCGATGCTGCGGATTCCTGCGCTCGATCCCGACGAGCAAACGGTCCTGGCGCTGCTTGAGCTTGGAGTCTGGGTCCATCCCGGATACTTTTTCGGGATGGAAGAGTCGGGTTGGCTGGTGATCAGCCTGCTTAGTCCGGCGCAGGAATTCAGCGAGGGAGTAAACCTTCTTATTGACTATCTGGAGAAGAATCAGGGCAGTAATATGGTCGCTCTTTAATTGGAAGTATTACTTTAGATTAATTTTCCAATCAATTGAAATTAAACATGTTCAAGCGAATGATTTGTTATGTGAATTAGCTAAGGAACGGGTTTCTTCTGCGTTCGGCGCCGATGGTGGTGGAGGGCCCGTGGCCGGGGACGACGTTGGTCTCGTCGGGCAGGGCCAGCAGACGGGTGTGAATGGAATCGAGAATCTGATAAGAGTCGCCGCCGGGGAGGTCGGTGCGGCCGATGCTGCCGGCGAAAAGAGTGTCGCCGGCTATGACCATCTTGAGCGGGACGAAGTGGAGACAGATGGAGCCTTGCGTGTGGCCGGGGGTATGGAGGACGTGGGCGGGATAGTGTTCGAGGCCGACCACCAGGCCGTCGTCGAGGCTCTCGTCGGGCGGGGCTGTTTCGGGGACGGGACCGCCTCCGATCCAGGCAGTCTGCTGGTCCATCATGNNTGGCGTTTAGGCGGCGGGCTATGCGGCCGATCTCGTCGCCGGGATCGATGACGATGGCCTCGCGAGTCTCCTCGTCACCCAGGATGGTGCAGTTGCAATGCAGCGGGCCTACGGGAAAGGTTTCGAGGATCATGAATCCATTTTAGTGTCCCGTCTCCAAAGTTCGTGCCATAAATCCCGAAGTGCAACCGCAGGTCCCCTTCGACTACGCTCAGGGCAGGCCTTCGACTCCGTTGGTCGCAAAAAGCGCTACCAACTTCGCTCAGGTTGACAGCTTTTTTCTGATACTAGCTCTTGAGACACCACACCAAGTTGCCGGGCCGCATGCGGAAAGCGTCCGCACATGGCCCGGAGGCAGGTTAGCAGTGCGCTTTAGGCAGCGGCCGGCTTGCGGAAGGNNCTTCTGGTGATTGGACTCTTCTCGTAGGTGCTTTTCACGTACTCTTCGGTTTCGTCCTCGATCATCAGATGGCCGCCCGGCTTGACTACGCGGATCATCTCGCGGATGGCCTTTGCGCGGTCCGAGAAGAAGTTGAAGCCGCCGCAGGTGAAGACCACTTCGAAGCTCGAGTCGGCGAAGGGCAGGGATTCGGCATTGCCCAGATAGAGGTCGGCATCCATCTGCCAGCGGCGCATATTGTTCTGGCAGTTCATGAGCATCTCAGGGGAAAGATCGAGGCCGGAGAGTTTTGCACCGTGCGGCAAGTATTTGAAGTTGAGGCCGGTGCCGACGGAGGTCTCGAGCACTGAGTCGCCAGCTTTGACTTCGAGCAAGCTCATATAGTTCTCGAAATACGAGTCCAGTTCCAGGCCTCGGAGGGCGCCGACGACACGCTGAATATCGTCGTAAAAACCGCCGATGGTTTCATAGAGATGGTTGTATTTGCCGTTGTCGCCGGTGAG
>PLPU01000417.1:0-6395 GCA_003159975.1 Acidobacteriaceae bacterium | reverse complement strand
ATCCACGACTTCGCCACAGAACTCGTCGAAGAACTCCAGCCAACAACCCCCACGGAGGAGCACCGTGAACGGTAAATTCGGACTGCCACCAGACGACCAGGGAACACCCCAGCCGGACCCTCAAGCCGCTTTGACTCAGCGTCTTACAGCATTCCCTTCTGCAACGCGGACGGCACCTTTGGCACTGCGCGAGGTCGATGCGGCGGCAGCCGCCCACGGCTTTGTGAGCCGTGAGCAGACTGTCAATCGTCCACGGCGGCGGCGCATTGCCGTCGCCGAACCAACCCGACATTTGGCAATCAGGCTTCCGGAAAGCCAATACAACCGATTTGTGCTGTATGCCGACCGGCTCAAGCTGACATATCACGACGCATTGCGGCAGCTCCTCGATCAGGTAGGGGTATAGCAAGGGGCAACCTGCGATATCGCCGCGATATGCGTTATCGCAGATCGCGTCAGCGATATCCTTCAGCCAAGAAACTTGCTCGGGCTTTTGGGATTGCCTGTGCAGGTCGTATCTGCGCTTGACCGCCCCTCGACTTTCCTGCGGCGCCCTGCTGTATGCGGCGATTCTGCCACCTTGCCGGTCACACATTGACAGGTTGTCGGAGATGGTCGAATAATTATTAGACTATGGCTGAGATCCAGAACGCCTATGATCGCTGCCGCGACGTCCTGCTTGACCGTCTCAGTGAAGACGCGCCCGCTCGCATCCAGCTTCTGACCGGGCCGCGGCAAGTGGGAAAGACCACCCTGCTTCTGGAAATAGCCGCAAAGTTTGGCGATCAAGCCGTGTACGCTGCTGGCGACGAGCCGGACGCAGCTCTTCCGGGGTTCTGGGACCGCCGTTGGGCGGAGGCGGAGGCACGTGCGCAGCGGGGGACTGCCGCTTTGCTCTTGGACGAGGTGCATCATCTTTCCGACTGGGCGGGACGGCTCAAGAGCCACTGGGATCGCGCTCGCCGGCGCCATACCCCCATCCACGTTGTTGCCACCGGCTCTTCGGCCCTTCGCGTAGCCACAGGCTCCCGGGAGAGTCTGGCCGGACGATTCGAACGGCTAACCCTGAGTCATTGGCCTGCCACCTCTCTGGCNNCCCCGCACGATGGCGCGCCTATGTGCGCGACGCCATTATCGAGCCCGCGATTGGTCGCGATGTGCTGGCACAGGGAGCGGTGCGGCGCCCCGCGCTGCTCCGCCAGGTATTCGCCATTGCCGCCGGTTCGCCCGCTCAGATCGTCTCCCTGCAAAAACTGCAGGGGCAGCTTCAGGACAGCGGCGCTCTCGAAACGGTCGCAAACTATCTGGCACTGCTCGAGGACGCTTATCTTGTCGCACCGCTGGAGAAGTACTCAACGCAGGTTCTCAGACGCCGGGCCTCTCCGCCAAAGCTCGTGACGCTGAACAACGCCCTACTCTCGGCCATGCACCCCGATGGCGCTCCCGATTCAGTTCGCGAACCTGCTCGCTTCGGCTTTTGGGTGGAAAATGCTTGTCTAGCCTTCGCGATCAACCAGGGCCAACAGGTGATGTACTGGCGCGAGGAGCCGCTGGAGGTCGATGCTGTTTTGGATGGGAGCTGGGGGAAGTGGGCTGTGGAGGTCAAAACCGGAAAATTCGATGCCTTGGCCCTTCGCGGCCTGCTTGAATTCTGCCGCCGCAACCCGGCATTCACGCCCCTAGTGATCTCCGCGCCCGGCGATGAAGAGATTGCTCGGCGGAACGGTGTCGCGAGCGTCAACTGGGAAGATTTTCTGATTTCCGGACCGGGAAACGGTCAGAACACTGCAGCACGCTGAGATGACGTTTCTGTTTCCCGTATGGGCTTGATTGAAGGGCTACCCCGGCGCTACCTCCGTCTTGGTATTGCGCGCTTTGCGCGTCTCCAGATCGGCAAACAACTTGCGCAGCTCGTTGTCGGCGACCTGAGGGCGCTCGGGTAAGGGATCGAGAAGTCCCTGAATCGTTCCCAGATCGTTCTGAAGAGCCTGGGCCAGCAGGTAGAGGGCTTCAATGATCTCTTCGGACCCTCGTCCGCTAATCGATAGTCTGCCAGGCATGAGCTCGATATTCTCCGGAAGGTCGGCCGCCATCACGGACTTCAGCTCACCCGGCAGCGAAAACTTCATCCGCTTCGGCTGGGGCGGGGAAGCGGCTTCCTCGCGGCGGGAGCGTACAGCGCCCGAGACGTCATCGGCCGCAATTGTCTGATCCAGGAACTCCAGCAGCACTTCGCGATCAACCAGGTGGGTGCCTCCCACGTTCTGGATCCCACCAATCGCCTTCATCAGGGTCTGCGCCGAGGCGCGCTTGACCTCGAAAAGGTCTTCGATGTCGCGGCGAGTCCAGGTTTGGGTCTTAGAGTGCCGAACCCTCTCTCGTACTTCGTGGGCGCGGTAGGACCAGGAGACTGGCTTGGGCATCAGGCACCCCCTTGGCGGGCCGCAATCGGCACGCGCGGTCGGCGGGCCTTCACGCGGCCAGCACAGCGTTCGCACCCAAGACGCACCGCGTTCTGGAGCCTTGGCAAAGTGGGGACTGGGTTGGCCAGAGTCAGGCGGGGCAGGGAACTGACTCCCCAGAATGTCACGCTCTCCGCAGCCACAGACTTCCGGCCTGCGCTCACTACAGACCCCAGGGAAACAAGAGTTCCAGTCGGTTCATCATCGAATTTCATTCGGTTCTCCCTCTGGCTGGCGCCTGTGGTCCGAAAGGCCCGAAAACTTCTCATTTCAAGGGTAGGGTATAGTTGGCCGACCTGCCAATTATCTTCTTGATTCTTACTTACGATAAGATTCATTTATCGTCAGTAACCGGTGATATGCTGCTTTTGAGAGAAAAATCACCATGGAGAGGATCGACCCAGTTGGTGCCCAGACTCCGCCCCGAGGGACGGTTCTGCCTCCCGTGGAGACCGCCCACACGGATAGACGGCCTGCGGGCCACGACCTCCTCATCTCCGGCCTAGCCCCCGGCGACCCGCTCTACGCAACCGCCCGAGCCGCTCAGAACTTTGCGAAGGCGGCCAGGAGCCCGGCAACCCGCCGGGCCTACAACTCGGATTGGAAAGACTTCGCGGCCTGGTGCGCCGAGAACGCTCTAGAATCTCTGCCGGCTGCCCCCTCGACTGTCGCTCTTTATCTGTCTGCCCAGGCGGCCAAGGGAAGAAAGCCGGCGACCATCACCCGGAAGCTTACTTCGATCTCGACAGCGCATCGCCGGGCGGGGCACCCTTCGCCTTGCGACCGCACCCACCTGGTCGTGACGGAGACGCTTCAGGGAATCCGCCGGACTTTGGGCACCCGGCAGGTGGGCAAAGAGCCCGTGACGGTCGAACTCCTCCGCAAGGCGATCGGCGCGGCCGAGGGTACCCTCACAGCCTCGCGGGACCGGGCGCTGCTTCTGGTCGGCTTCGCGGGTGGGATGCGCCGGTCGGAGTTGGCCGCACTGCGGATCGAGCACCTGAGGTGGCACCGAAAGGGAATCACGGTTTTCTTGCCCAGTTCCAAGACCGACCAGGAACAGCAGGGCAGGGAAGTCGAGCTTCCACTTGGGATCCAGCCGGCCGAGACGCATCTCTCGGAGTTGACCTGCCCGGTGAGAGCTCTCGATCAATGGCTCCGCCAGGCATCCATTAAAGAAGGCCCGGTCTTCCGCAAGGTGACCCACGCCCAGACGGTCTGCGGTGGTCTCGGAGCTCATTCGGTCGGGTGGATCGTCAAACGGGCTCTCGGCCGGGCCGGCCTGAGCGGACGCGAGCTTGCCCGCTATGGGGCCCATTCGCTGAGGGCGGGGTTCGCNNGCGGACCGGCAGGACCGGCAGACGGCCGCCGGCAAGCTGGGGCTCTAGCTCGAAGCTTGAGCGGCTGCGACCATGGCCAGGAGAGCTGGCGCTGTGCCAATGGAATCCGGCTGCTTCATGTCAGTGGCCCAAATAGCCGTTCCAAAACCTCGTTGAGCGAGCCAAGCTTTTCAAACCGCCCACGTGGGACAATCCGATGGTCTGGCCGTTCAGCTTTTTTGCCTTCGGCATTTGCCTTTGTATGCCTGGCAACTCTCATGTCCTGAATGTCGGGCAACGGCTGACCAGGAGGGCCGCCAAGCCAGAGGTAGGAGTGCAGAACCAGCTCTGGAGTGACGATGATCCAGATGATGCAGCCGCTTGGCTTGTCCATCAGCTTGAGGCTCGCTTTGATACTGGCCGCCTTGCCGTTGACCATCGTAGTTTTGAATTGAATGTGCCTGACGATCTTCCGATAACTCATCACCAGGTCATATCCGCCGGCGTCGAACTCGGAGCGCAGCACCTCGACATCGGTCACGTTGCGCTGCCACAGCCACCGCAAGGCATCACCCACGAACACATGCTCGACGATCCGCTCACGCAGCGCCGAGTGGAGGTAATGCGAAGTCTTCTCCTCCGTTTCAATGTCCATTCCTGTCCTCCCATTTAACTGATAAAGGACGTTAGCACGCGCGATCAACGGCGCACCTCCTGGCACAAGCCCTCAGCGTTAGCTTCGATCTGTTCAAGGTTGTCAGCTGTCGGATGGGCAACAGCCCAGAAACGTGCTGGCCGGTCTGCTTCATGATCTGGCGGTCGGCGGCGCCGTTGGCCGAACAGGCCCGCAGAGAAGGTGGCGGAAGACGCGAACCGGCTGGAACCAGGAGGAGACTTCCTCCTATGGTTTGTCGGTTCTGTTGGAGCAGAGTCGATAAACTGGTTAAGGATGGTGAGGGTCCAGTCCTCGCATGTGCGCCACGCAACCTGCAATCAACGATCTGGCGGCCTTGGACGCGGCAATCTCCGGCTTTGACCGGGTGGACTTACTGTCAGCCGTTGCCGGGCTTCAGGCGGCGCAGACCGCGACAAGAATGCCGGTCGTAAACCCGAGCGCTGTCGACCAGACTCGGTCCCATCGCTTCTGCCAGAATTCGCCCATGTACAACGCCCCTTTTGCGGTCAAGAACACTCGCTGATTTTTGGGATCGATTCCTCCCGAGCTCCGAATTCCCTGATAAGTCACGACTCCGCCGTCATCAGCGGGAAGAAGGTACATGTGGAGCGTAATCGCCAGTGCGAACTCGCGCATACGATCAAAGCCCTCGGGAGGTGTGTAGTTGATCGTCATTCCAAGGTAATGTTCTTCGAGGAGCAGAGCGAGCGAGTATTGATTGAGATGATCGCCGCCCCTCTTATGGCTCATCCGGATGGCTTCATCGAGCGGCATCTCGCCGTGTCGGGCTACCCGCCCGAGGATTTGCAACGCATTTCGGTTCATGTCGGCCTTTCGCTCCTTTCATGGTCGCACCTCCAGCGAGAGAGCTGGAAACGAGAACTTGAGGCCCCCAACGGTCAAAGGTGCTGCAGTGTCCCCGTACCGGCCTGCAGCACCCGCATGATCCGGTCGGGAAGAAAGCTTCTCCCATAGCTTCGCGAGAGAGAGGGAAGATTGTCCCCACAGCTCTTCGAAGGCGCGCTCCAGCACAACGGAGACCACGAGCCTCCCAAGAAAGCCGGTTTGTTCCGCGCCCCGGCAGATGACCACCGCCTCGACCCTGTCGATCAGCTGATCATCCTTGAGTTCGAGGACCCTTCGAAGAAGAGCGTGGTCCTTCCGGAAGACGTCCGTTGCCTCAAGCGCCTGTCTCACTCCTTCGCTCAACTGCTCATCGTTGGAACTCGACTCGGATACTGTTTCCGGGGCGATCAGCCATTTGTGCTGAATCACCAGCACGAATCCTGAGGCACGGTCATAGACAAGCAGATCCGCATCGGTGACACCCTTGATAATCACCGTTGGCTTGACGGCAAAATCCATGGTCGGGAAGAGACTGCTGAGGTGTGCCAGCGCGATGTTCTCCTTCGCATTTTTGACCGTCTCATAGAACGATCGCAGGTTGGGGTGCCTATTCAGGAGCTTCTGCAGGTTGCGCTCGACGTTGCTATCCGTAATGAGATTCATCGGCACAATCAGGTGACCGGGCAGAATTTCGAGAAATGGCTGAATGGGAACGCTCGCCGTCGAGACCCTGGGATCGAACGTATACCACCAGAGCAGCTCCGCTGCTGCACCGGCGCCGATACCGCCGATGTCCTGAATCAGTTCCCCCCACTCGTCCCGGCTCCTCACGGCTACGATGCTTGCTCGGGGGCGATTTCCGGCGTTGGCTTGAGCGACGATCAGGTGCGCCGTGTCATGAATACATGCGATCGCCGTTAAAGCGCCCCAGAATTTCCGCACCTCGCCAAATGTCACGTTCCCAATGTGGAGGTCCTCCGGGAACTCCCATTTCCGGGCGGTTGCGAGGACCTTTGCCCATCTCCTGGCCACGGCTCTCAGTGCAGGAGTAAAGGGATACGAGATGGCATCCGGATCAACGAAGAGGATCGT
>PLPU01000030.1:0-5902 GCA_003159975.1 Acidobacteriaceae bacterium | reverse complement strand
ATCCCCTTGGCAGTTGGCCGCTTCAACTGCCTGTACGCCACAAAGTCTTCCGAGATCACATAGTTCGTGTTGAGGTTGTCGAGCAACCACTCCGCCAGGACAACCTCGAACTCCTCGGAACGCGCACTGCCTGACTGCTTACCTACTCGCTGAAAACTTTCGAACACATGGATTGTCTTGTTCGCGTAGCGTTTGGACAACGCGAAGAAAATGACTTGCCTCGAGGTGATCGTGGTCGTCGCCATACGCTCGCCCCACGAATTGAGATCTTCGTAATTGGGCCCGGAATCGTTGAGCCCAAGTTCCTGGAGGAGTCGATAGCCTGTGAACCGAATAGTGTTTGAGATTCGACCGTAACGCGCGCGTTGTTCAGCCGCAATCTTCAGGAAGGCCATGAACTTGTCCCTGTCGGCGGTGGACGGGAGTCCAATGGTTGCTCGGAATTCAATCACCACGCTGATGCGCTGGCCATCGCGGTTGACGGTGTTTTCAATTCGACGAATAAACGGAGGGTCGCCCTTGCGCTCGTCTTGAGCTGCGAAGAAACCAATTTGCAAGAGATTCTTCTCGAATCGAATGAGATCAACATCAGCAAACGGGATGAGATCGAATTGTGATGTGGTTGACGGGAGCTGCTTGCGCGACATTTCCTAGCCTCGTGCTGATGATGCTGGATATTAAATCTAAGAACAAGCTAAAACAAAACTAAAGCACATTGGTTTTTTGCAACCGCCTAATAACAGGATAGATAAAGGCAATTTCGTGCCAGCGAGGTACGGGGTATTTGCCAAGCAGGTACGGGGTTGCTTCCAAGCGGGTACGGAGACAGTACCAAGCAACTACGGGACTGCTGCCAACGAGGTACGGAGAATCCGGCAACGAAGTACGGGCAATTTGCCAAGCAAGTACGGGGGATCTGCCGATAATGTGCTGGTTCCAGGTTGATGAGTGTAGTTGCGGCGCACGGTTGGGTGTTTCGCATGTGCAGCGGATGGCCGTAGGTAAGGTGCACAAAATGGGGAAGATAGGGGCATGGTCCTTGGCGGCGGGAGTTTTTTTGCGATTGGGAGTAAAGGGCCCAATCGGGACCCGGGCGTTCATCCTCCGGAAGGACGCGGCGCGAGTATAGAAGAGGGCGAGGAGGGATGTCAACGATGTGGAAGGTGTGCAAATCGTAGATTGTGACGGGGCAGATCTGGTCTACAGGGGGCTAGCACAGGTTGGGTTCGAGGGGTAATGTCCAGGAGAGCAGTAGTTGAGGCCGTTTTGGCAGAGGCGTGCTGGATGGTGGACGACAGGTGGCAGCGAGAGTATTAGTTGGATGTGGCGTAGAATGTGCTAGATAGGTAAGCGACTGCCAACGGGGTACGGGAATAGCTGGGTACGAGTGCGGTGGTGCCGGTGGGTAATGGTTAGGTCTTGATGTTGCTGATAATGAAATGTTTAGGCGCTGGTTTGCCAATGAGGTACGGGGCGGAGCCTTTATTGGGGTTTAGGAAGAAAATGGAGAGAGGCGGAGTTATCCATAACGAACGCATAATCAACATGTTAGTTCCATTCCTGCCAACGGAGTACGGGAGTAATTCGTTGGCGGCTGGGGTTTTTACCGTACCTGTGTGGCAGTCAGAGGTTTAAGTGTCATTAAGAGAGAGAGATAGGGAAAAGCTGCCACTCAAGTACGGGTTTCTGGTTTGCTGGCAGACATAGATACCGTGCTTGGATGGCAGTGGTGATCTTAAGTGACGGATAATCAGCCAGTTCGAGCGGAGTCTGCCACTGAGGTACGGGAGATTAGGGGAGATTCGCACTATACGGGACGGAATGGGGTCTCTGTTGATGGGTGCCGATCATTTCGGCTTCCCTTCCCTGTTAACTCAAATGGTTCCACGCATTGGTGCCAAGGATGGATGTCGAGATGTAGGCAACTCGTAGCCTAGAGGCAGGCCCGTTTCTTCACGGTACCCTCCCCTAGGCTAAGGGCTTCGCAGTTTGTACTTGGTGATCCCGGCCGCGGCAGTTGTCCAATTCAAACGCTGTACTGGCCTTTGCGGGGGGACGGCCGCGGTCGGCTGCCGAACTGCCATGTTTACGGGCCAGGTCAAGCTGGATTTCCGTATGAAGTGTGGTGCGGCGAGTTGTGGTTTCATGACAGCCGCGATCGAATCCCTGTTCCGTAAACGAGCCAGAAGAGGTGCAAGATATCTCCGGAGGTCGCGAGGTCCCCTTGGCGCCATGGCCTTTGATTCCATGCTGAAGGCCTGCGGCTCCTGGGTGAAAAGACTGCCAGCAGCGGCTGTCGACAAAGTGTGCCAGGTCTTCAACTGCGGCTTGGCCTTTGTCCATTCACTTCATCTGTGGCCGGGGTTCCACTTGGAATACGCCCCTGGGCCGCATCCGACTTCAACAGTTAGGTTTCAGCCGCCCATACATGAATCCTGGCCAGCTTCTTCCGATTCGAGCTGACCAGAATGCCGAAATGACCTTGACTAAAGCGCCGGCAGGTTGGAGCGACAAACAATATCGGTGCAATATTCAAAGCATTATTGCAGCGGCAAGGTATGCGATACAGATGCGACAAGGAAAAGAGCAAGAGGCGACAAAAGAGCATGGGAAGAGCATGCATCTATGCAGTAAACAATATCGCTGCGGTATATATTGCATGCAAAGAGCGATATGATAATATAGCCATGTCGCAAAGATGTTGCTGCGATAATGCAGTCCAGCGTTCCGCTAAGTATTGTGAAGACATTGGGATATGCATAGCGCAGCGATATCGTTACGTGTAGAGTGCAGGCAACGATATCGCAGAAACATATATGCGATATCGTTGCAACAAACAAGAACGCAGCGAACGAGCCCTGAAAAGGAAGAGAGAGATAATGCCGATCATCGCGATGAGCAACCCAAAGGGAGGCGCCGGTAAGTCCACGACAGCGCTTCTTCTCGCCACCTACCTTGCTGAACGCGGAGCAAAGGTCTGCGTACTCGATGCGGACCCGAATCAACCCATCCTCGACTGGAAGGAGAATGGCAACACGGCGTCAACCCTGGAGGTAATAGGCGGAATCAAGGAGTCTAACCTGATGGAGCATGTAGAGCGCCTAGATCACCAATTCGTCATCATCGATCTCGAGGGTACGGCAAGCCTCCTGGTGTCACGTGCGATCGCGCTCTCCGATTTTGTTATTGTCCCGCTGCAGGCCAGTGCTGTGGACGTCAGGCAGGCCGGGAAAGCAATCCGTACTATCCGCGACGAGGAGAAAGTGGTTCAGCGCTATGACGCTAACCGGCGAATTCCCTACAAGGTACTCCTGACCCGGACACCTGCCCCAGGTGCTCCCGTTTCGTCGGTTCAGAGGCAGCTTGAGGCAGAAATTACGGCTGCAAACATCCCTCGCTTTCGCACAACGATCGCCGACAGGCTTGCGTACAAGGCGGTCTTCGTGGAGAGGCTGACCCTGACCGAACTAAAGGACAGAGCGATTAAGGTGGGCAACCTGGATGCGGCCTACCAAAACATCCACGACTTCGCCACAGAACTTGTTGAAGAACTCCAGCCAACCACCCCTGCGGAGGTGCACCGTGAGCGGTAAATTCGGACTCCCATCAGACGACCAGGGTACGCCCCAGCCGGACCCTCAAGCCACTTTGACTCAGCGTCTTACAGCATTCCCTTCCGCATCGAGGCCGGCAGCGCTGCCACTCCGCGAGGTCGATGCGGCGGCAACCGCCCATGGCTTTGTGAGCCGAGAGCAGACTGTCAATCGTCCACGGCGCCGGCGCATTGCTGTCGCCGAACCGACCCGGCATTTAGCCATCAGGCTTCCTGAAAGCCAATACAGCCGCTTTGTGCTGTACGCGGATCGGCTCAAGTTGACCTATCACGACGCCCTAAAGCAACTCCTCGACCAAGTAGGGGTATAAGACGGGGGCAATCTGCGATATCGCCGCGATATGCGTTATCGCAGGTCATGGTAGTGATGTTGCTCCGCGAAGAACCGACTTGAGCCTCAGGATTTGCCTCCTGAGGTCGTAAATACGCCTGCTCGTTCTCGATTACGCTGAGATGCGCCGCTATACCCGAAATCCTGCCACGGCTACGCATGCATTGACAGTTTATCGAATATAGTCGAATAATTATTAGACTATGGCTGAGATCCTGAACGCCTATGACCGTTGCCGCGAGGTACTCCTTGGCCGTCTTAGTGAAGCCGCGCCCGCCCGCATCCAGCTTCTGACTGGGCCGCGGCAAGTGGGAAAGACCACGCTCCTTCTGGAAATAGCAGCAAAGTTTGGCGATCGAGCTGTCTACGCTGCCGGCGATGAGCCGGACGCATCTCTTCCGGGGTTCTGGGAGCGTCGCTGGGCAGAAGCGGAAGCACGGGCCCAGCAGGGGACTGCCGCCTTGCTCTTAGACGAAGTGCACCATCTGTCCGATTGGGCAGGACGGCTTAAAAGCCACTGGGATCGCACCCGGCGGCGCCATATTCCCATCCATGTAGTGGCTACCGGCTCCTCGGCCCTTCGCGTTGCCACAGGATCCCGGGAGAGTCTGGCCGGACGGTTCGAACGGCTCACCCTGACTCATTGGCCAGCCATCTCGCTGGCGACCGCGTTTAATATTTCACCCGAGGAGGCCGCCCGCAATCTGGTTCGCTTCGGTTCCTATCCCGGTGCTCACGAATTCGAGACTGACCCCGCACGATGGCGCTCCTATGTGCGCGACGCCATTATCGAGCCGGCAATTGGCCGCGACGTGTTGGCGCAGGGAGCTGTGCGACGCCCCGCGCTGCTCCGCCAGGTATTCGCCATTGCTGTGGGTTCGCCTGCCCAGATCGTCTCCCTGCAAAAACTGCAGGGGCAGCTCCAGGACAGCGGCGCTCTCGAAACGGTCGCAAACTATCTGGCACTGCTCGAGGACGCCTATCTTGTTGCGCCGCTGGAGAAGTACTCAACGCAGGTTCTCAGACGCCGCGCCTCTCCGCCAAAGCTCGTGACCCTGAACAACGCCCTTCTATCGGCTATGCATCCCGAAGGCGCACCCGATCCAGTTCGCGACCCTGGGCGCTTCGGCTTTTGGGTGGAAAATGCTTGTCTGGCCTTCGCGATCAACCAGGGCCAACAGGTGATGTACTGGCGCGAGGAGCCGCTGGAGGTCGATGCTGTTCTGGATGGGAGCTGGGGGAAGTGGGCTCTGGAGGTCAAAACCGGGAGATTCGATGCCTTGGCCCTTCGCGGCCTGCTTGAATTCTGCCGCCGCAACCCGGCATTCACGCCTCTCGTGATCTCCGCGCCCGGCGATGAGGGGATTGCCCGGCGGCACGGTGTTGCGAGCGTCAGTTGGGAAGATTTTCTGATTTCCGGCCCGGAAAAAGGTAAGAACACTGCAGCCGGCTGAGATGATGTTCCTCCGCCCCGTTTGGGTCTGATCGAAGGGCTACCCCGGCGATACCTCCGTCTTGGTATTGCGCGCTTTGCGCGTCTCCAGATCGGCAAACAACTTGCGCAGCTCGCTGTCGGCGACTTGAGGGCGCTCGGGTAGCGGATCGAGAAGTCCCTGTATCGTTCCCAGATCGTTCTGAAGAGCCTGGGCCAGTAGGTAGAGGGCCTCGATAATCTCTTCGGATCCTCGTCCGTTGATCGAAAGCCTGCCGGGCATGAGCTCTATATTCTCCGGAAGGTCGGTCGCCATCACGGACTTCAGCTCACCGGGCAGCGAAAACTTCATCCGCTTCGGCTGGGGCGGGGGAGCGGCCTCCTCGCGGCGCGACCGCACTGCGCCCGAGACGTCATCGGCCGCAATTGTCTGATCCAGGAACTCCAGCAGAATTTCGCGATCAACCAGGTGGGTGCCTCCCACGTTCTGGATACCGCCAATGGCCTTCATCAGGGTCTGCGCCGA
>PLPU01000123.1:2467-2730 GCA_003159975.1 Acidobacteriaceae bacterium | reverse complement strand
CCGCCTGTGGCTGATCCCGGTAGCCGGCGGCGAAGCGCTGCCGCTGTTCAGCGAAAAGCTGGACGTGCACAGCTTTGCCTGGTCCGCTGATGGGGCAGCGATTTATTACTCTGTGACTCGACCGCTGACCCACGAGCAGGAAGAAGCGCAAAAGACGGAATGGAAAGACGTGATTCGCTGGCGGGAGCAGCATCGCGGCGATTTGCTGTTGAAGCAGCCAGTGGCAGAGGCACTGGCCCGCGCACTCGCGGTTGCGCCTCCGG
>PLPU01000123.1:0-2440 GCA_003159975.1 Acidobacteriaceae bacterium | reverse complement strand
CACCGCATCGAGAATCCAGCAGACTACGAGCTGTTTCTCGTTCCCGCAGGCGGCGGAGAGACACGGCAAATGACGCACAATGAGGCCAACGAGTCGGGCCTGCGCTGGTCGCCGGACAGCCGCTGGATTTATTTCCTCGTCCCGGCAGCATCGGGGTCGCTCGAGGGAAAGTACCGCGATGTGCAAGGGCGGCTTTACCGGCTCGATCCCGCCACAGGCAAGACCGAACGCTTGGGCGCAACCTTCGATGGCTCCTTCGATTCGTTCACTCTGCTGCCCGACGGCCGCGAGCTGGCGCTGGGCCTCAAGGGAACGGAGCAGCAGATCTACCTGGTCGAAGGTGAAAAGGTCACGAAATTGCCGGGGATTGCGGGCGCCTACGCCGGGCTCGACGCCGCTCGCGGCACAAGCACGCTTCTCTTCCGCCACTCGGCAATCAACCAGCCCACGCAGGCCTACCTGGCCGCCGATCCTCTTCGCCCTGACCACGCCACGGCGCTCAGCAGCTTCAATCCAATCTTTGCCCAGCGCGCCCAGCCGGAGTGGCAGCCCTACACCTGGAAGTCAGACGACGGACGCACCGTGGAGGGGGTACTCATCTTCCCGCCGGGCAAGAAGGACGCGAAGCACCTGCGCATGCTGACGCTCATCCACGGCGGACCCGCGGAGGCTGACGGGGACCGCTTCGGCGCCGACTGGTACGACTGGGCGACCCTGGCCGCCGCCAACTGCTGGCTGGTCTTCCGGCCCAACTACCGCGGTTCGGCAGGCTACGGCGACGACTTCATGCTGGAGATTGAGCCGCACCTGGTCTCGAAGCCGGGCCGCGACATACTGACCGGGGTGGACGCGCTAGTCAGGGACGGTTACGCCGATCCGGATCACCTGGCCATCGCGGGTTACAGCTACGGCGGATACATGACCAACTGGCTCATCACGCAGACCACACGCTTCAAGGCGGCGCTAACCGGCGCCGGGGCCGTGGAGCACGCCGCCAACTGGGGCAACGACGACGAGACCTGGGACGACGCCTGGTACCTGGGCGGGCAGCCGTGGCAAAACCCCGCGCTTTACCAGAGCGAAGCCGCGCTGTTCCAGTTCGACAAGGTGAAGACGCCGACCCACCTGGTGCAGGGAGGCGCGGATGTGCGCGTAAGCTATCTGGAGGGGGTCACGATGGAGCGGGCTCTCGAAGCGTTGGGGATTCCGCACACGTTTCTCGTCTTTCCCGGAGAAGGGCACACGCTGGCCAAGAATCCCTGGCACGGCTATATCAAGGTGCGCGACGAGCTGAAATGGCTGGAGAAGTATGCCGGGAATTAGCCGGCCTTGAGGCAGCTTCCAGTTTCAAACCGCGATTTGAGGAAGCCGCAATGCGACTTCGCGCATCTTCCTGACGGGGACACATGAATCCGATCGAGTCGTCACGCCAAACGAGCTTCCAGCAAACGCTTCTCAGCGCCCGCCGCACGATGGTGCTCAGCGAGATTCTCAAGCTCGCGCTGGATAGCTTTAACGCCTCAAAAATGCGCTTTGCTCTGACCGCGCTGGGCATGGTCATTGGGACCGCTTCGGTGATCCTGGTGATCACGATTGGGATGACCGGGAAGCAGTACATTCTGGAAGAAATCCAGAAAGTCGAGACCAATTCGATCGAGCTCGAATACGCTGGGGGCGGGGCCACGGCCGCGGAACGCGTGCTATACAGCGATTCGCTTACGCGCGCGGACGAAACGGCGGTCGTCTCGCAGTTGCCGGGGGTGCTCTATTCTTCGCCGGTGGTCACGATGCACGAACGCATCGGGTTTGGCGGAGGCATCTTTAGAGACACGCTGGTGCTGGGTGTGAGCCCGCAGTACCAGAACATCCGCAACCTGCTGGTGCCCTACGGCCGCTTCCTCGACGACCAAGACGACAGCGCTCACATCCGCTGCGCCGTGGTTACCGAGCTGTTTGCGCGCACGCGCTTCGGCAGCGAAGACTCGGCCGTCGGTTCGACCTTCGAGATTGCCGGCATCCCTTTCACCATCGTCGGCGTCTTCAAGGAGAGCGTGACCGATTTTGGCGAATCGGAGATCCAGGACCAGACCATCCTGATTCCCTTTTCCGTGGCGCGCTACTTCACGGGAACCGAGAATGTGAACCAGATCTACTTTTCGATGCGCAGCATGGACGAGGTGCCGGACGCCGCCAAGCAGATCCGGGAGATTGTGCATAAACGCCACCGCAAGGATTCGGTTTACCAGACACAGACGCTCACCGAGTTGCTGGACATGGCCGACAAGATCACGACGGCGCTGACGGTGGTGCTGGTGCTGGTGGCCGCGGTGACCCTGGCGGTGGGCGGGGTGGGCATCATGAACATCATGCTGGCCAACGTGCGCGCCCGCATCCGTGAAATCGGCATTCGCAAGGCGCTGGGAGCCACCTATCGCGAGAT
>PLPU01000456.1:0-5913 GCA_003159975.1 Acidobacteriaceae bacterium | reverse complement strand
CGGGTGTCGCTGCGCAGGCCGCGATCTTCGTCGGGTCCAGCCCCGCCTTGGTCACCGCGCTGTTCAGCGTCAGCATAGCGCCATCCGGAGTCGCCAATCCATCCTGGCCCTCAAACACGGCTGCCGCAAAGGTGAAGAAGGCACCGCTGCCGCCCTCCTTGGTCACGCAAACCCCATACGCCGCCGCGCCGGCCGCCGCGGGATGCTGCGGCAGCGGATAGTTCTGGAAGACGATTCGCGCCTTCGGGAAGTCCACCAGCAGCTTGTCCATGTTCGCCTGCGCTTCCTTGCAATGCGGGCATTGGAAGTCGGCAAACTCCACGATCTCCAGATCCTTCGAAGCAGAGCCACGATAAGGTCCGTCGGCCTTCTCCTGCACGGTCGCGCGGCTCTCCGCGTACGGGTGCGCTCCAAACGAAATAATGTCATCGCCGGCAATAATGTGCTTCCCGTCGGCAAGCGCAAAAAACGCCATGCCTTGGAGCTTCTGCTTGCCGCTCTTGTCCCCCGCGTAAACAATGACCTTGCTTACCCCCTCCGCCGGCGTCTTCTCAATCGCCTGCACCTGCCAGACGCGGCTCTCATCGAACCCCCAACTAGCCTGCAGAAAGGCGTTGACCGTCTCCTTGGTGGGCGATGCGGCAGTAAAATTCGCTGGATCGGGTTTGGGAAACACCGGAGCCTGCGCGGGCGCCGGTGCCGATGGCTCCTGCGCCGCGGGCGCCGGTGGAACCTGTTCCTGTGCCGCGGCATTCAAAACGGGCAATAAAAATAACGCCAATGCGGCAAGGCTGGCGGTACGGGCGTTGGGACGACGGAGTGAAAAACGAATCAAGCGAATTCTCCTTGTTTCACGGGAAATCTCCCGAACTTCTAGCTTATACCCCAGCATTGAGGCGTTTAAACCTGAACCTTGACGGCCACGGGAAATCTTCGTCCCATGCCAAACGACTTTGACGTCACCTTCAGCACCGGCGCGGCCTGTTGGCGCTTGTATTCGGAGCGCTCCACCAGCCGCACCACCTGTTGGACGAGCTCCAGCGGAAATCCGTGCGCCGCGGCAATCTTCTCCGGCGTCTCATACCGCTCCACATACGCTTCCAGGATCGGATCCAGAACCTCATACGGCGGCAGCGAGTCCGTGTCCTTCTGGTCCGGCCTCAGTTCGGCCGACGGCGGCTTCTCCAGAATCGCCCGCGGAATCACTTCGCCGTTCCGGTTCAGCCACCGGCAGACCGCATACACCCGTGTCTTCACCAGGTCGCCGATCACCGCCAGCGCGCCCACCATGTCCCCGTAGAGTGTGCAATACCCCACCGCCATCTCCGACTTGTTCCCCGTAGTCAGCACCAGCGCTGAAAACTTGTTTGACAGCGCCATCAGCAGGCAGCCGCGAATCCGCGACTGGATATTCTCCTCCGTCGTGTCAGCCTTGCTCCCCGCAAACAGCGGCCCCAGCGCGCGAGTGTATTCTCCAAACAGCTCACTGATCCCGATCACCTCATAGCGGATTCCGAGATTCTCCGCCAGCCTCCGGCTGTCATCAATCGACCCCGTCGATGAATACGGGCTCGGCATCCCGATCCCCAACACGTTTTCCGCTCCCAGCGCGTCCTTGGCAATCGCCGCCACCAGCGACGAGTCGATCCCGCCGCTCAGCCCCACCAGCACTTTGGCAAAGCCGCACTTGCGCACGTAATCGCGCGTGCCCAGCACCAGCGCACGGTATGCGGCCGCATCTTCATCCTCTTCCTCGATAGCAATCGCAGGCGCATCGAACGGATCCACCACCACCAGGTCCTCCTCGAACGACCGGGCCTGCGCAATCAGTTCTCCCTGCGCATTCAGCGCCAAAGACGATCCGTCGAAGATCAGGCTGTCGTTGCCCCCCACCTGGTTCGACATGAGCACCGGTACGCCGTCCCGCCGCGCAATCGCCGCCAGCATCTCGCGCCTGATCCCTCGCTTCGCATGCCAGAATGGCGACGACGACAGGTTGATGTGCACCGCCGGCTGTTGTCGCATCAGCTCTTCCATCGGGTCGACTTTGTAAAGCCGGCGCGGCCAGAAGTTCTTGTCGTTCCAGGCGTCCTCGCAAATGGTGATGGCCAGCCGCAAGCCGTCCAGTTCCACCACCCGCTGACCCTGAGACGGCGCAAAGTACCGCTGCTCGTCGAATACGTCATAAAACGGCAGCAGCCTCTTGTGCTGCTCCAGCAGCAATCGCCCTTGATCCAGCAGAACAGCCGCATTCACCGCCGGCTTCCCAGTCTCACCCACAGCCGGCAGCGCTACGCCCGCCAGCACTGCGGTTGGCAGCGTGCGCGTAGCCTCCGCCAGCTCGTCCACCGCCGTTCGGCAACGCGCCAGAAAGCTTGGTTTTTCCAGAAAATCGGCCGGAGGATAGCCGCAGATCGCCAACTCGGAGAAGACCGTCAAACGTGCACCCAGCAAGGCCGCGCGATGGCTTGCGGTCACAATCTTTTCAAGATTTCCGCTGAAATCCCCAACCGTTGGGTTGATCTGTGCCAGGGTGATCTTCACACACTCAGTTTAATCCATCGAGAGCAGCTCTAAGCTTTCAGCTCTCGGCAACTCCCCTTCAGGCGCAACGGCGAAACAAATGGCACACAAGTGGGCACACGGAAGCCAAATCTGAGAACTGATCACTGAAAACTGTGAGCTGCTTTAGCTTCCCGTCCCAGCAAATACCACGGCGACGGTGCGAATAATGATCTTCATATCCAGCCAGATGCTCCAGTTTTCGATATACGCCACATCCAGCGAGATGTATTGATCGAACGAAGGATCCTGCCGCGCCTGCACCTGCCACAAACCCGTGATCCCCGGCGTCACGTCCAGCCGCCGCAGATGGTTCAGCTTGTACTCCCGCACTTCGCTCGCAATCGGTGGGCGAGGACCGACAATACTCATGTCGCCGCGCAGAACATTGAAGAACTGGGGTAGCTCATCCAGCGAATACTTGCGCAGAAAACGGCCCAGCTTGGTAATCCGTGGATCGTTCGAAATCTTGAACAGTACCCCATCGCGCTCGTTCATGTGCATCACTTCGCCGCGGCGCTTCTCTGCGTCCCGAACCATGGTCCGAAACTTGGTGCAGCGGAATACCCGGCCCTTCTTGCCGATGCGCTCCGAAGAGTAGAAAACCGGCCCGCGCGAGTCCAGCTTCACGGCAATCGCGATTGCCAGCAGTATCGGAGAAAGAACCAGGAGCGCCAGAGCGGAGAGAGCAATATCCAGCACCCGTTTGAACAGTAGGCCGATTTCCGGCACATACCCGCGGTGCAATGGAATCGTCGGGAACTGGCCGATGTATTCAATCGGGCTGTTCCACAGCAGGCCGTCGTACATGTCGGGGACCATGCGCAGATCCACTCCCTGTGTCCGCGCCTCCTCCAAAACGTTCTGCACAATGCCGCGTTCGCACGGCGTAGTGAAAAAAATCTCGTCCACAAACTGCTTGCGCGCGTGCTCGAACATCGTTTCCAGCGTGCCCACCACGTCGCCCGATGAGGCCGTAAAACTCGTCCCGGTTCCGTGAAAATCGATGAAGCCCTTGAAGGTGTATCCCAGATGCCGAATGCTCTCCAGGTGATGACGAAGCGCATGTGCCTCGGGACCGGTGCCCACGATCAGCACATTGCGCGTGCCCACCCCGCGCTCAAAACGCCGGTAGATCAATATGCGGTAGACCAAACGCCGCAAACTCAGCGAAATCGTCACAAGTCCCAGCGTAACCAGAACGACGGTGCGGGAGATGTCTCCTGCTTTTACCAGGTACAAGGTGCCGGTCAGCAGAAGGCCGGACGTAAAACAGGCCTCCACGCTCAGCTTCTGCTCACCTAGAAAACTGGTCAGGCGCGTAGGAGTATACAAATGCAGCCGTCGGCTGGTCATGATCAGCGAGACTGTGAATCCACACAACAGTGCCAGCAGGATTCCCATTGATCGCCCATGGATCAGCGTGCCGTGCCAGAAATCCTTTGCGCCTCTCAACGGCCCCAGATGAAACTCGTAAAGCGTGGCAATCACAGCGGATCCGAGAACCGTTATCCCGTCCAGGACCATCCACAGTTTGGTCGTGCCTCGTGAATTCCGAGTGGAATGTGCGCCCGCGCCTACTGCCCATCCTGGGGACGAAGACACAGACGCCGAAACTCTTTGCCAGAACTCCGATGTAGCCATATGCGTTCCGAGAACCTCAATAAAGTTCAATACGCTGTGAGAAAGTGGGAACCTTCATGCCAGTGCGAACCAAGCAAGGAGCTGAAACAAAGATAGAAAGTTTTCAGACGACTCAACGTCGGACTCGATGATTTAAAGACTGTTCTTGGGTCTGGAGTTGCCCTGTTGAATGCAATCTTCCCTGTGTATTCCGAAGAATCCAGGCGGCTTCTTCCAGCCATATCAGGACTCCGACTCACCATTGCCCATTGCCAGATCCTGATAATAGGCGATTCGACATGATTGTCATTCCCAGTCAGAAAAAACAAAGCGTCGGAGAGCGAATTCGCCTGACGTAATGAATACGAAAACAAGAAAAATGAGATTCTGCGTATCCTGCCGAAGAGGACGTACGCCGACTTTGCCAATCAATGCCGGACTACCTCCCCGCAACCACCGCTTGAGTGAAGACCCTCCGTCCGGCTTCATGAACTCTTCTATAACAAGCATCGCCTGAACGGCCTTTCGATGGCAAGCAAAATCTTATGAATTGTCGGTTACTATATGCTAAACACCTCATTCCGACGGTAATACATACGCGTCCAACGCCAGAAACTGCTGAATGTGCGGGTCGGCGGACGCCATAAAGTCCTGAAGACGCCCGAAAAACCGGGCCCGCCCCTCGTCCAGAAAAAGCACCGTATCCGCCAGCCGCTCCGCGAACCGCATATCGTGCGTAACTACAATGCTTGTAAAGCCCAACTGCCGCTGCAGGCGCTGGATCAGGTCCCCCATCCGCCGCGCAATAATGGGGTCGACCATGGTCGTAGGCTCGTCGTAAAGCACCACCTCCGGCTGTGCCGCCAGCGCCCGGGCAATGGCCACCGCCCGCTTGCGCCCGGTCGACAGGCTGGACGGATACGCATCCGTCACATCCTCGGCTCCCACCATCTTGATCAATCGATCCACGATCTGCTGCACCTGGTCCTCGTCAAGGCCGCCGTGTTCCCGCAGCGGAAATGCCACGTTCTCCCGCACGCTCAACGAGTCAAACAGCGCCCCGTTCTGGAAGACCATCGTCACCCGCTTGCGAATCGCGCGCATCCCCTCTTCGCTCAGCCCGTTGATCTCCTCGCCCTCCACGCGGATCGAGCCCACCTGCGGCTTCAGAAACCCCATCAGGATGCGCAGCGCCACCGATTTCCCCACACCGCTTCGTCCCAGAATACAAAGGGTTTGCCCGCGCATCACCTTGAAGCTCACGTTGTCCAGGATCTTCCGTTCCCCAAACCACATCGAGACATGGCTGAACGAGATCATCGCCGTGTCCGGCCCCACCTCCGGCCGCTCAGGATCGGGGATCGTTGGCAGCGTCTCGGAAAGCTCGGGAATCAGCGTCTCGGCAAGCTCCGGATTGAAGGCGGCGTCGGACATCTCGTTGAAACCAGCTTACGCGATTCGTCCGGTGAAGCAAGCCTCCGCCCG
This sequence comes from Acidobacteriaceae bacterium, assembly GCA_003159975.1. Lineage (GTDB taxonomy): Bacteria > Acidobacteriota > Terriglobia > Terriglobales > Acidobacteriaceae > Telmatobacter. The sequence continues at coordinate 243 of PLPU01000456.1, read as the reverse complement.
CCAAAGATCCGCCGGCCGATTCACGTTGAGGAACCACCGCGATGCGGGCAATCCATCCGGATGCTCAATCCTGCCCGCCTGCACCAGCATCTCCACAGCAACAATCGACACCGGCTGATTCAGTTGTGCGCTTGCCGCCTGAAACCCCGCAAAGCATCCCCCGCGCCCGGCTTCAAGTTCCCTCTCGAGCGCCGGCAACACCACCCGGTCCAACACCGCCGGAAAACTCTGCGCAAACCCGTT
>PLPU01000339.1:4412-6979 GCA_003159975.1 Acidobacteriaceae bacterium | reverse complement strand
CTAGGTAGTACGAAACAACAGCTCCTCAAGAGCCATCCTGCGTATCTCCCACAATGCGCGCTCCTCATCGTTGGCTATCAGCTTGCACTCGCCTTTTTCATTAAACTTAACTGCCACATCGAACATCTGATAGCCCTTGTCGTCCTTCACCACAATCGCATGGTCGGCCAGGCTGAAGGCGATTGACTTGTGCACTCCTTTGCCTTCCAGCAAAACTGTAAAGCTGTTGACCTGCTCCGTCATGGAAAACTCGTATGGTGAGTTGGCGGGGCGCAATGCGTTGCGGGTCATCACATCTTCTTTAACGCTGTTTTCAAGCTCCTTGAACACGTTGGGCAGCGAGCACAGAGCGCGCCCTGTTACCCAATCGAACTCCGGCACATTCTTCTCGACCCCTTCATTCATGCTTTCTCCTTCAGCATTCTGCAAGTGCCTTTGGCTCTTACCCTTGCAGTCTTCCACTCCGCTGTGAGACATGCTGAGCAAATCGATACAGGCGCCTGCCCTTTACGGTTGCTCGCGTATCTTCACCACAAAGCTTGTGAATGTCCGGTCGCCGGTCATCAGCATCTGGTGCGGCACACCCGCCGGTACGTGCGCCACATCGCCCGCGCGCAGTTCCTGCCGTGTTCCACCCTCAATTCGGTCACCACGAATCTCTCCCGGGCCAACCGTGCGCATACCGATCACTGCACCCCCGGTTACCAGGGTCGCCCGCCCATCCAGGACGTAAAAGACATCCGCGAAGTTCTCATGCAGTTCTGCCTCCCCGTCGCGTGCGCGAAACGAGAGCATTGTCGCGTGCTGCGGATACTCCTTGAGCGTCTCGCTGGCCTGCCCGTCTCCATACTTTGCCAGCTTGCGCAGATACGCGCCACGCTCCAGCAAAACGGCCGCGGACCAGTGATCCAGATGCCCCGCCGCATCCTTGTCGCGCGCCTGCTGCTTTGCTGGCGGCGGCATCAAATCCTTCTCCGCCGGTAGCAGCTCCCTCAGAATCTGTGTTTCAAATCTCTCCATCTCTCCCTCTCCACCCTCAGCCCCGGTCTGGCTATGTTCGCTCACGGCAAACGCGCCAGTTCCCGCGCCCGTTTGAACACATCCAGAAACATCGGCAGCGTCAGCTTGCCAGTATTCGTGTTCTGCAGCGATGGATGATAGCTCGCAATCACGTTTAGTCCGCCCAGCAGTGTGTACTCCGCGCCATGCCCAAATGTAAACCCCGCCCGCGCAGTCACCTTCCCGGTGCGCATCGCGTGAGCCAGCAAGCCGTCAAACGCAATCTTGCCCAGGCAAACCACAACACGCAGGTTCATGAGCAAACCAATCTCCTCGTCCAGCCATGGAGCGCAGTTGCGCTGTTCCTCTGGTGCAGGCTTGTTGTCGGGCGGAGCGCAGCGCACCACCGCGCTGATCCAGAGGTCCGTGAGCTTCATGCCATCGTCGCGCGAAATAGCTTTCGCCTGGGACGCAAACCCAGCCGCATGCAGAACAGGGAACAGAAAATCCCCTGACCCGTCCCCCGTAAAGGGCCGTCCGGTGCGGTTGGATCCGTGTGCGCCGGGCGCCAGCCCCAGAGCCATCACCCGCGCCTTTGGATCGCCGAATGAAGGTACCGGCTTGCCCCAGTACTCCCAATCGGCATAGGCACGCCGACGCACCCGTGCCACTTCCGCGCAATAGCTGCGAAGCCTTGAGCAGTGCTCACAGGCAACGATACGGCTATTCAGTGCATCCAGCGGCGAAGATTCATTGGGCATGGCAGAATTTTAGGGCATCGCGCCATCCCAATGCGTCATCCTTACCGTGTGGAGGCAATTCCGATGAAATCCGCAAAGCTACTGCTGCTTGCAGGCGATTTTGTTGAGGACTACGAAATCATGGTCCCGTTTCAGGCTCTTCAAATGGTCGGGCACACAGTCGACGCCGTCTGCCCCGGCAAAAAGAAGGGTGAACAGGTCCGCACCGCAATCCACGACTTCGAGGGCGATCAGACCTACACCGAGAAACGCGGCCACAACTTCACCCTCAATGCCACATTCGATGAGGTTGATCCCGCCGCTTACGACGCCCTCGTCGTTCCAGGCGGCCGCGCGCCAGAGTATCTCCGCCTCAACGCAAAAGTGCTCGACATCGTGCGCCACTTCGACCAGGCCGGCAAGCCCATCGCNNTGGCCGGCGGAACCTTTGTGCCGGTTGACTTTTTCGGCGCGGTTGTGGATGGAAAGCTGGTCACCGGTCCTGCCTGGACCGCCCATCCTACGTGGCTGGCGCGCTTCCTTGAAGTACTCGAGGCGCACCTGTCAGCAACATAGATAATCGGCGGAGTTAGCGTAGTTAGCCGTGCTGCGCTCGTGTTAGCGGAGTTAGGTTGGCTTCGCGCTAACTCCGCCCACTCCGCTAACAACGCTAACTCCGCTTTACTTGCTTTACTTATCGATCAGTGCCTTCATCTGCGGCGCGTAGCGGTCCCCGGCCGCCGCATCCGGCGGGAAGATATTCCTGAGATCCTCCAAAAGCTCCGGTGCCAGAGAGAGATCCACCGCCGCTGCATTCTCCTCAAGGTA
>PLPU01000339.1:0-4384 GCA_003159975.1 Acidobacteriaceae bacterium | reverse complement strand
TTCACCTTCTCCACCAACTCCAGGTTGCGTGCGAAGTTTTCGCCCTGGAAGCGCGGATGCAATCGCCGCGTATCGTCCGCATCAAAGTCTTCCGGGGTTTTGAAAGCGCCGGTCAGAAAGCCGCGGCCCAGNNTCGCGTGTCCACAGCGAGTACTCGGTTTGCAGCGCCGTGATCGGATGCACGCTATACGCCCGCTCCAGCGTCGCCGGCGAAGCCTCTGACAAGCCCAGAAAACGCACCTTGCCTTCCTCCACCAGCCGCGCCATCGCGCCCACCGTTTCTTCAATCGGCGTCTTCGGGTCCACGCGGTGCTGGTAGTAGAGATCGATCGTCTCAGTCCCAAGCCGCCGCAAACTGCCCTCCACCGACTTGCGCACGTACTCCGGGCTCCCGTCCAAGCCCCGCAGTTGCGGATTGTCCGGATCGCGCACAATGCCAAATTTGGTGGCCAGAAAAACCTGGTTGCGCCGTCCCTTGAGCCATCCCCCGATCAGCTCTTCGTTTGTGTGCGGGCCATAGGCGTCGGAAGTATCCAGGAAATTGATTCCCAGTTCCAGCGCCCGGTCCAGCGTGGCCAGCGACTCGCTTTCATTGCGGCCCCCATAGAAGTCGCTCATCCCCATGCAGCCCAGCCCAATGGCGGAAACTTCAGGCCCGTTCTTACCCAACGTGCGTGTCTTCATACTGTTTTGCTCCTCAGTGGTTCAGCGTTGATTTTAGTCGTCGCCCCTAGTCCCTTAGTCCCTCAGTCCCTTCGTCCCTGTTCCAAGATGTCTTATCCTTTGGATGAGAGGGATTCCGTGACGGATGCAGGGTTGTACCAGAGCATGTTAACGGTGGCGCTCGAAGAAGCGCGACTGGGATTGGCCGAGGGAGGCATCCCCATCGGCGCGGCCCTGTTTACGCGCGCCGGCCAGTTAGTAAGCCGTGGCCACAATCGCCGTGTACAGCAAGGCGACCCCAGCGTTCACGCGGAGACCGACGCCTTTCGCCTGGCGGGCCGCCAGCGCAGCTATCGCGACCTGGTCATGGTCACCACGCTCGCCCCATGCTGGTATTGCAGCGGCCTGGTCCGTCAGTTTCGCATCGGCACGCTGGTTGTCGGCGAGAGCCGAACCTTTCCCGGAGGTCTCGACTGGCTCCGCGAGCACGGCGTCCAGGTCATCGACCTGGACAGCCGCGAGTGCCGGGAGTTGCTCGAAGGCTACATCGCCCTCCACCCCGAAGTCTGGAATGAGGATATTGGGGAAGAGTGAAAAGCAGTTGTCAGTTGTAAGTTGTCAGTGATCGGTGAAAAACCGATTGACCCCCCTGCCGCGAATTGACTTGCGCTCCATGAGAGTTGAGGGATGAAAGTTGAGATCCGATCGCTGAGAACTTACAACTTACAACTTACAACTGACAACTGACAACTGACAACTTACAACTGATCACTAACGACTGCCTTCTTCCGCCTAACCACATAAAGTGCCAGCCCCGCCGCAATATAGCTCAGATAAATCCATGGAATACGCGCGTGATTCACATCTGTCGCTGAGCGAAGGTCGAAGACCACAATCAAAATCATCACCAGCACGGTGAGCACGCTGATGCCCGTCACCCAGTGCGAATGCTGGCCCAGCGCGCGCCGCGCAAACGGCAGTGCAACGGCCACCAGCGCATACGCAGTCAGAAAACCAAAGACCGAGAGCGAACCCAGCAGGTCGTACATATCGGCGCCTGTTACGCCGCGCAGAGCCAGCGTCACGGTGACCGCGAACATCAATCCGACGGACAACGCAATCGCCGTTCCCGGCGTGCCATGCCGCCTATTCGTGCGCTCCAGCCGGGCTGGCAGCATCTTGCCGTGCGCCATCTTCAGCAGCACCCGGGCGGCCGCCGTGGTGCACGCCAGCACGCACGCAAACATGCTCACAAACGCACCAATATCAATGGCCACACCCAGCGGTGAAATACCCGCTTTGCTCGCCAGCAGGTGCAGCGGGCTCGTCGAATCGTTCAGTTTCGACGACTCACCCCTGAACCCCAGCACTTCGGAGTAAGAGCACAGCATGAAAAAAACGCCCGCCAGAATCGCGCATTGCAAGACCGCTCGCGGAATCGTACGCAGCGGCTCGCGAGCCTCGTTGCCCAGCGTGGTCGCGCTCTCAAACCCCACAAAGCTGAACATCGCCAGCACCAGCGCCGGACCCAGCGCGGAGATCGAAGCGCCCTTCAGACGAAACTGGTCCAGATCGAACTGAAATCCGAAGTGGTACACCATCACCGCCAGCACAATCAGGATCAGGCTCACCGAGCCAATCTCAATCCAAAGCATCAGCTCTGCCGAAAGCTTCACGTCCCGGTAAGCGATCCACCCCGCCGCCGCGCACACCAGCATGAGCGTCGGCAGCGCAGGCGGAGTCCAGTGAAAAAACTGCTGCGACAACAGCCCTGCATAATAGAGTGCACCCCCCGCCACCGAAGCGCCCGTTGCCAGGTAAGCCAGCAGCAGGCCCCACGCCGTCGTCACGCCAAAAACCTGCGGCAGCGTGTCGGACGCGTAGGAATAAAGCGATCCCGGCGAAGCCGACAAACGCGCAAAACGGCTCACGCAAAAGCCCACCAGCAAGGTGGCGCCGGTGGCCAGCAAATACACAAACCACGTAGCATTTCCGGCCAGCGCAAACACCAGCGGAATGGTCAGCGACGGCGAAGTCGAAGGAGCCATCGCGGAGACCGACTGGGCAAGCGTCTCCAACGGCCCCAGCACGCCGCTGTGCAGCCCGTAGTTCTCCGGACTGGTTTTCGGGTACACTTCGCCTGTCGAGGCCGATTGCCTGGTCACCGATGCGCCTTTCGCTGCTTGTTCGTGCGACTGATTAGGTACAGAGACTTTGGTGTTGCTGGGTTGTTCTAGTCTTGCGCCCACCCCGCCTCGCGGTCAAGGCTCATCTTTCCGTAACGGCTTTTGGCACCTTCGTCCTTGCGAACTTTCAAGAGGAGCTTTAGAAAAGAATGCGCGCTTCGGAGATCAGGTTGTGATTGTAGGTATGGAATGCGGACGTCGCGATCTGCATCCCGCCGTCAACGATGAGGAAAGGATGCGTAGGCTTCCACTCCTTGCTTCTGAATACATAAAAGGCCGCAGGCGTGATGAAATTCTGCATCAGGCCGTCGTGTTCTCCACGGTTGTAGAACGTGGCGTTGTTTTCCACCTCGAACCACACATGTCCGGCGGCATGCGCCTGCACCAGCGCATTCCATGCAATTGACCGGCCCTGCGNNGCCAGCGTCGGACCCCACGTGTCGGTCGTCGCGCCGTTCTTGTAGCTGCCGGTCGCAAAGCTGTGGTTCAGCAGCGCCGCCGCATCGAAGCTCCCATGTTCCGCGTTGCCTGACGCAATGCGGTACTTCACTAGCGTTGAAGTATCGCCCAAGCCGTCGACCGCGCTGCTGTTGTGCTGAATGTAGGAAGGCGGCAGGTAGTCGAACTCCAAGCGATTGCCGGCGATGACGCCGAAACCACGGCCGTTCCCGTAGTTCACCGTCTCCGTTCGCGCGGCGGTGTACTCGTGCGAAAAAGAGGCACGTAAGTATTGGATCAGCCGCGGATCGCACTCGACGAGCGGCGTCACGAAAGCCGGTTGCAGCGCCGTCATCGCGCTGTTGTGCGCGGCAAATCGTTCCTCGAACGATTGCTGTCCCGCCGCCGTGCCTGCCGCCATGGCAAACGCTGCGACGAAGATCAGTCCCGAGATGGTCCGTGATCCGTTCACATGTAACTTCTCCTTGTAGCAGTTGCCGCGCGTGCGCAAAGTGATCTTCGGCACGCTTGCTGGAATTGCCTGGAACAGCGCCCGCGCGCGAGCCCGCAATGTGCCTTGGTTCCTTCTTCGGCACAAACACTACAAGGCGCAAGGCCTTCCAGTGGCCGGTGGGTTACGTGAGTCGTTGGATTCTTCTCATCTCCTATCGCGCGTTGGGCCGTGTGCGAGGTTTTGTTCGGGCCTCTATACTGTCAGCCATGCAACTAGTTCGCTTCGTCCTGTTCGTTGCCGCTGCAGCGTCGGCCGCTGCTCAGACTCCGTCTGTGCCGCCTGTGCCCGCGCAGCCGGCCTGGCGGATGCAGGAATCAGGCACCACCGCGAGCCTGCGCGGCATCGATTCAGTCGACGGCAAAACTGCATGGGCCAGCGGTTCCAGCGGCACCGTGCTGAGGACCATCGACGGCGGCGCGCATTGGCAGACCTGCGCCATCCCTGACGGAGACAAAGACGGCGCCACGCTCGACTTTCGCGGTGTGCAAGCCTGGGACGCGCAGACTGCGATTGTGATGGCTTCCGGACCGGGCGACAAAAGCCGCCTCTACAAAACCATCGACGGGTGCAAATCGTGGACGCT
>PLPU01000459.1:0-3521 GCA_003159975.1 Acidobacteriaceae bacterium | reverse complement strand
GCGCACGATCTCAAGAAGCATGAATTGCTGCGCGTGGCGACGGCGGTAGATGCCGCAGAAATCGTCTCTCGTATGGATGAGGCGATCCGCAATCGTGAGGCCGAGCAGGCTCAGCAAAGCATGGCTTCGGTCCAGGGAATCTTCGACCACATGTCGGCATACATGGAGGCGCCCGCAGCGGCATGAAACGCGATTTCACTACAACCATAAATTGGCCGGTATGGCCGGTTTATGGTTGTAATTCCGGCCGGTCAGTGAGGCTTGCGGAGCCTCGCGAGCGCAGGCAGGTTTCTGACCAGGAGTTACTTGTGCTGGATTCCCTTACGCCTACGTGACCCAGATCACACCAATTGGACGTTAGCCGACCACTCGCTCGCTAGAGCGGACTCGGGAACAATGACGGGCGTCGTGGTGTCTAAGACGAGTAGGTTCAGTCGCTTCCTCCGAAACGATTTTGGAGTCGAGCGGCCCTCTCTTAGAAGGCCGCTTCGACGGAACAACCTGACGAGGAGCATAATCTGTCCATACTCTTTCGATCGGCAAGAATGGTGGGCACGAAGCTTATCGCGATTTCATTCCTGCTGGCGGCCTGTTCCGCTGCCGCAGAGATCAATCCCTGTTCTGTCCCGTATTCCGCCTCGCAAGCACAACTCGTCGTCAAAGTTGATTCCGATCGTACGGCGTTTGAGCAGGGCGAGATTATTCCGCTCTCACTTTCCTTCAGCACTAGAACGCAGGACCGCTTCTGGATGCAAAAGGAGCGCTACAACGACATCGGCCGCTCACGGTTTGAACGATATTGCGTGGTCCCCGAAGCCTCCGATCCGCTCCACGACTATGTTCAATGGCATGGCGGAGGCGGAAGCGACCTTGAGCCGGAGCCGCTCAGGCCGAATTCCATCGTGATTCACGCAGATCTGAACGCGTACCTCAATCTGCCGCCGGGACACTATCGCCTCTTTGTGATCAGCGATCGGGTGATGCCGAGGCCTGTCCCAGTGAAGCAGACGAATGACACTGTGATGACCTTCAAGAGCGAGACCACACGCTCGAATACCGTGGATTTCGACGTGAAGCCGGTGTCGCCAGAGTGGCAGGCCAACCAGTTGAAGGGCCTCTTCCAGATACTGAGCGGCAACTCCTCAGTGGAGCTGCGGCTCAGTGCGGCCCACCGGCTTCGTTTTCTCAACTCAAAGGAGTCGGACGTGGCATTGGCGCGGCTGTTCACTGGAAGAGATTGGTACGATCCCGTGTCGGAAGAACTTTTTTTCGGGCTTTACGGATCGCCCCACCGACAACTTGTTCTGCACTCTCTTGAGGAGCAAGTCGCGGCACCGGAACATGCCATCGGCGAGGATTTTCTGATCGACATGGTCTGGCTCGGGATCGACTCGGACGCCGAGTGGTCGCAGTCTGATTCTGCGACCGACCCGAATCACGGACGCAATTCCGATGAGTTCAGCGAGAAGCGCAAAGACCATGAACTTGAGATGCTGAAGGTGGAATGCCGCAGGCTGCTCGCAGCGCTTCCGGCCAAGACGGGACCGGCGCGCGCCCTCTCTGCACTCGGCGTGTTGATTATCGAAGCCGACGACGCGGAGTTCGTTTCAAGAGCGCGTTCGGTTCTCATCGCATCCTGGGATGATCTGCCTCTGAAAAGCCAGCAGGAGGTCGTTGCGAACCGATGGTCGCTCGTCGACGTGCCGGCGATGCTGCCGATCCTGATTCGGATGGCAGGCGGCCCGGTTTCCGCAGCACACACATGGGCCGCAACCGTTCGCGACGCTGTACTTAGCCATATCAATCAGCTTGACCCACCAACGGCGCGCCGAATGATCCTGAACGAACTCCAGGCGAGCCACGGGGGGCCTACGGTCGAACTTCTCGGCCTTCTCCAACCTGAGGACCGCACTGCGGCACTTCAACCAGCCGTCGAGCGCATCATACGGGGCCCGGTCTCGAAAGACCGGTTGGAGCGGGAGTTTGAGCAGAGAAGCGATTTTGCGCTTATCGGCCAGTTCGGCGATACGAGTATTCTGCCGCAGATGAAGCAGGTCTTTGAAAGGCGCGGTGGCGACATTGAATGTTGGCAGCTGAACTCTATCCTGCAGTACTTTCTTCGAGTAGCCCAGGAGTATGGAGCTGCGCAGGTCGCGATGCTGCAAGAGAGAAAAACAGGCACGGTGGATTGCCGCGGCAGTATCTTCCTTTCCCTCGACGAATTGCCTCCGGCACTCCAACCGGTGGCGGTTCGTGCGCTTGACAACCACAATCCGGCGATCATGGCGGATGCCGCCCAGTCGCTTGGCTATTGGGGCTCAGCCGAAGCAGAGGCGGCTTTATGGGCGCGCCTAGAGCGCTTTCATCGCGACTGGACCCACCGCCAAAAGCAACATGAGTTGGGCACAGCCCCTAGCCCGCCAGGCTTCTACGGTACCGCTGAACAGAATCTCATCACAGCGCTCGCCGGGGGCACAAACTGGCTCTGCACACCACAGAAGCTCGCGCGTCTCAAAGAGCTTGCGGTGAGCGAAAATCAGCGCGCTCAGGTTCAGGACTGGCTCGACGAATGGAACGAGGGCCCTCTCAAGGTCACGCCTAATTGGATGGAGGAGGATTCTGTCGAATTCTCTCTGCTGGCTTCGTCCGCATTGACAAAAGCGCAGATGAGAACGAAGCTTGCGGAGTTCCCTCAGGGGACGCGGATTTTGTGGCAGGTCTGGCAACCCGGCTATATCTCGTCAACCATCACCATGAAGAGGCAGGAGGCAGAGTACGATGCGATGCGCGCTGTCGCGGCGGAGCACGGTGTCCTTTTGGTGGAATCCGTTTCGCCATGAACTGCCATCCGCTTGCAGGTAATCTGTCACAGCAGATGAAAGTTTACGGTGTTCCGAAGTCGCGACTTGATCAGTTCGGTGTTGCTCCGGTCGGATGACCCGCAACGATGACCCTTGCCTGAGTTTCGCCAGCCGGGGAGTCCTAGCCGGCAATTAGGGCTGATTGAGTACGAAGCCAGGTCCCCAAGCCTGGGGATCAAGCCAAATCCGCCCGTGAAGAACCCGCGTGAGCGCGCCCCCTATCGTCTGCAATCGTGGACTCCTCCTGTATCACCGGCTACTCTGACCTTTGCCAAAAATTCGCCAATCTCTCCGACTGTACGGTAATTGCCGCGTAGAGTGCCCAGTACCCGCGGCCAAGTCTCGCCTGGAAGGCGGCACTCACGGCCAACTAATGATTGGAGGCCTAGTCAATTTATGCCTATCTCACACGAAATTCCGGCGGCGGAGCGCATCCGAAAAGCACGCACGTCGCTCTTACTTGACCACCCGTTCTTTGGCTCGCTTTTGTTCCGGCTGAAGAGCGAGGAGTGCCGCTCGATTCCGACCATGGCGACCAACGGCGTGGTGCTCCGCTACAACCCGGCCTTCGTCGATACGCTGAACGCGGCCACGCTGGCCGGGGTGCTGGCTCACGAGGTCATGCATCCCGCGCTCAAGCATCACACCCGGCGGGCCAAG